>JBAVRC010000418.1:0-10012 GCA_049694615.1 Thermosynechococcaceae cyanobacterium
ACCGAGACAATGCCCGCACCGACCCCGACTTTTACGATCTCTGGGAAGATGATTGGTTCCGCGAGATTATTCAAAAATAAACTCAACCCTTACGCGAGCATTAGATATGGATAACCTGTCTTAACCCCAGTTCGGGACGTTCCTTCTAGACCGCATGGATGTACAGGTGATTGGCTTTGGGCCACTTTCCCCATGGCATTGGCATAGGCTAAATTCAGGGGTTTGCGATCAGCAAGCGGCTGCGGGGTATAGCGTTGGGTTAAGGCTTGGATCAAGGCTTGTTCGCGGGGATTTGCCGATTTGCTCAGCTTGATCACTTTTTGCAGCGCCGTCCAAGCGGGCGAGACCGCATCTTTCTCCATCCCGGCGTTGATATTTGGCCCTAAGACGAGCGCCATGCCCCAGTAGCACATCGCGCAGTTAGGGTCGAGGGTGACCGCTTTTTGGAAGGAGCGGGCCGCTTCGGCATGGTTGAATCCGTAGGCTAGCAGCAAACCTTGGTTGAAGTAGCGTTGGGCGAGGGAGTTTTGGGTAGAGATGGGGTAGTTATAGGTACTCAATCCTTCATAGAGCGGTGCTGTCTGCTCACTACTGATTTGTTTGGCGAGAACGGGGGTTGCAGAATGCTGGCTAGGGGAATGGGCGATCGCCCATTCTGAAAAACCTGCTGTGGACATAGATAACCCCAGCGTTGTCAAAAAACTTAAAACAGCGGCATTAGAGCGTTTTTCGAGAATGGAGTACAGGGTTCTAAATCCCCTCCTAGGAGGGGAAGGGGTGGGCTGGATGCTTGCGACACCTCTGACCCACCCCGCCCTCCTCGGAGGGCGGGGTGGGCCACTCTGCTGAAAACTGCTCTATATTTCATGATAAAGATCTCCTTTTGTAAGATTCGCGGGTAACATTTGCGTTTACGGAAGATCGCGATTTGGAATTTAAAGGCTTTGCAAGAGTTGCGGACGGGATATATGATTCCAAGCCAGAGGGACACAGGCTTTACAGATGGCTTCGATATGGCGATCATCGGTGCCGCAGCATCCCCCCAAAACGTTGAGGTGCTTGAATCTTTCGAGCAACGTGTGGTACTGAAGACCCAGTTCGGTTGGGTTGCCCTCATCCAATTCCGGGGCCTCGTTGAGTTCGGCATGGCTCATGGCTGAAGCATTGGCGCGAATCCCGCGAATCCTCTCCACCCAAGGCTCACCGGGGGTCAGAATCTGCTCGAAATGCGTGGGGTGGGCACAGTTAATCATGTAGTAAGCCGGGGCATGATTGGTCAATTTATCAACTTGCTCAATGGCCTCTTGGAGGGTCTGCCCTGTGGGGAGTCGACCATCGGTTTCCACGGTAAAAGCGATGGCGACAGGCATCCCTACGGATTGGGCGGCTCGCGCTATGCCGATAGCCTCTTCGGGGTAGTTCATGGTCATGGCGGTGACCATGTCGGCATCGGCGGTGCCGAAGGTTTCGATTTGACTCAGATGGTAAAGGGCTGCTTCGTGTTCGGTCATCAATTCGGTTGGATTGTAGCCGTCGCCGCGCGGTCCTAGACAGCCGCTGATGACCATTCGGCTCTGTTCCGTCTCGAATTCGCGACGGATTTTATGGAGTAGGGCGATCGCCTGACGATTGGCTTCCGTTAGTGCATCGGCAGAGTAGCCGAGTTTGGTGCCCCAGCTTGGATTAGCCCGCCAGGTGGCGCTTTCTAGAATCAGGCCAACGTTATAGGTTTGGGCGAGGGTTGCGTAGGTGCGGAAGTATTTTTGCAGTGCGAGATAGCCTGCGCGATGTTTGAGCAAATCAAAGGCGGCAAAGTTGGGGAGTTCCAATCCTTCGCGAAAAATCAGCGTGGTTTCGATGCCGCCATCGGTAATGAACAAATCGTTCGACAGTTGCGGCAAGTGGTTTCGATAGGGTGCCATGGTGATTGAAGTCCTAAAACGATTGTCATTCGATCTGGAATGGTTTGGAAGGGCAGGCCAAACCTGCCCCCAAACCTTAGCGGGGCTAGTCGCACATCAGTAAGAGATGAAAATCGGTATTAACAGGAGAGCCATTGCGATCTTTGGTGACCACCAAGACTGCATTTGGGCTACTGATTGTGTTTGCAGTGATGAACCCGCGATCGACCGATCCCGGTGCCACAGCACGCCCAATCGTTGCGCTTTGCGCACAGGTCGATACAGGTCGGTTAAAGTTCACCTGGATGTTGCCATCAATGAGTCTCCTGGCTGAAACGGCCCCATTCCCACGGACCAGTGTCGAATTGGAATTAACGACAGCATAGAGGAGTCCGGTATTGGGCAATGCTTGGGGTTGAATGCCCCGTTGCAGTTTGGGTCGGGGGGCTGCCAGGGTTGGGTTTTGGGCGATGCTTGCAACTGCACCGACGGTGCTCAGGGCAACGAGAGCGGTAGCGATCATTTTTTGCTTAGACATGGTTTTCTCCTTTAATAGAAAATGAATTGAGTTAAGATTTTTCAGTGATTGCGTTAACAACCGATGAGTAGTGAAGCGATGTTTAACTTGATTCGGTCGCTCGATTCATCGATTGATTTCAAGTTATCTGGCGCGGTGTTCCCAAACCGTTCCCGAAGCGTTCCGAAATCGCTGCGCCATTCCTAAGACTTGTGGGGAGGCTGATCCGATGATGAGAGGCCAGACCAGAAGGTGCTTGCTCGTGGCGATCACAACCTGATTGCGCGTCATCATAAAATATTAAATATCTTCCCTGGAAAGAAGTGCGAATACACTTGATTGCGGACCAAGGATGATGTCTCCCACTTTATATATCAGACTCCTCGGCGGATTTTCGCTAACCTATGGCGATCGCCCCATTGTAGGCATCAACACACTGTGATCGTAGGCATGTTCAAGAGATGCAGCAGAAACTCAAAATGTCCGACGATCACGTCTGGTCTGCTCAAGTTCTCAGTTCCGGAAACCTGCCCTAGCTATATCTTTCAGGCAGAGAACACATTGGGAGCGCTTTCAGAGCGGTTTGGGAACGCAACGATCGCTAACTTAGGTTCAGATGCAGGAAATCAACTGCACGAATTCCTAAATTAGCGGAGAAATTATGACTGCCATGACGACCGAACTACTGAAAGATACCCAATTTGACCCCACCAAAGCCGAAGCCTTTGCAGGTCAGATGCTTAATATTCTGAACATGGGTGCAACCTGCCTGATGATCTCGATCGGGCATCGCACCGAACTGTTTGATACTTTGTCAGAACTACCACCCTCTAGCAGCTCGCAAATTGCTGATGCTGCGGGATTGAATGAACGCTATGTGCGGGAATGGCTCAATGCAATGGTGGTAGGGCGTATCGTAGACTATGACCCGATCGCCAAAACCTACACCCTCTCAGCAGAACACGCAGCATTTCTGACCAGAGCCGCTGGCTCAGACAACATTGCCCTCGTGATGCAATACATTCCCATACTGGGGTCAGTCGAAGAACAAATTGTGGATTGCTTTTACAAAGGGGGTGGCGTTCCCTATTCCCAATACCAACGATTCCATACGGTGATGGCAGAAGATAGCGGGCAAAGTACCGTAGCAGGACTGTTCGATCATATCCTGCCGTTGATTGAAGGGCTGACCGAAATCTTGCAGCAGGGAATCGACGTGCTCGATCTCGGTTGCGGGAGTGGACGGGCACTAATACGAATGGCCAAAACCTTCCCCAACAGCCGCTTCACAGGCTATGACTTTTCTAGTGAGGCAATTGCCAATGCGATCGCGGATGCTCAATTACACAAGCTTGGCAATGTTCAGTTTCAGGTGAAGGATGCGGCAACCCTGGATGAATGCGATCGCTACGATTTGATTACCACGTTTGATGCGATTCACGACCAGGCAAAACCGGATGTGGTCCTGCACAACATCTACAAGGCGCTGCGATCGGATGGCGTTTATTTGATGCAAGATATCCAGGCTGCAACGGAAGTGAGCCGTAATTTAGAGCATCCCATCAGTCCATTTCTCTACACCATTTCCTGTATGCACTGCATGACCGTTTCGCTGGCCTATGGAGGCATGGGTTTGGGAACCATGTGGGGTCAAGAAAAAGCCCTGGAACTGCTGGAAAATGCAGGCTTCCGGCAAGTTGAAGTGAAGCAACTCACCCATGACTTTCTAAACAGTTACTACATCATTCACAAGTTCTAAAATCATGTGCCAAATCTGTGCATTAGCGGCGCGGTATTCCCGCAATCGCCAGGATTCTACTGTCTTTGATTTGAGTCAATTTGCGGCAGCGGTCGCAAAAGATCCATCGACAGAAACATCACAGAACCAACCGTTGAAACTTCAGGAGAAACAATTATGAAAGACCAATCTCTCAATAATCAAGAACTGAAATTTGAGATAAATTCAAATTCAAATTCAAATCAACACCGATTATCCACCTCTGCATCGATCTTAAACCGAATTTGGAACGTTTTTTTTGAATGGGTTCTGAGTTTGGATGAGCTAAAAATCTATACCCTGAAAAACAGGTTCGGGGAAACATTCTGGAAAGTCCATGATCCACGCACAGGACGCAGGATGTCTTTTGGTTCCGAGACAGAAGTACGGGCATGGCTCGACAAACGCCACTACCAGTAGCGCGATTATCAAAACAACACAACCTCAACTATTCAAAGGAGAATTTTCTCATGGCTTAGCACAGTTTATTAACGGGGTACTGGACTGCTCGCGAAGGATAGATCTTGGAATCTTTTCTGGGTAAGCGATTGGAGGATCTGAGGACTGATTAGTTCAAGCCTTCTTCAAATAAGGGATGTGGCGATACGTCCACTCTCAAGCCCGGATTTTTCACCCGTGGTTTGAGAGTGGACTACTGAGACGATTAGAGAGAATGAAGCCAGGGAAAAGGGCATTAGAGAATTCGTAACGACTCAGGATCTACATCTAACCATCAATAGTACAAAAAACGCTACGGGTAGCGATTATATATTTTATTTGAACGAATGGAAATCCAAAAATTCTCAAATAACGTCAATTAATTGACGTTATTTGAGAATTTTTTTGACATATTCGTCAAAGCGCTTGCGGGACGGACTTCAGCAGTTTTTATTACAGCCTGATTAGTTACTCCGAAATACTCGCGGAACGATCTTAGAACGATCTCGGAGCGCTTTGAGAACGATTGCCCGAATATCTTGATGTCATGGTCAATCGATGCAGTTAACCACTCAATCTTGAACCATAACCAAACCACTTAATTGAGTACAAAACATACAAAGGAGTCTGAAATGTTAAATAAGTTAGTTGTTATCCCTGCTCTACTGAGCTTAAGCGTCATGAGTGCTGGTCTCGCCCATGCTGCACCTCAGCAACCCCCTAGCACCACTCCCGTTCCGGCCAAATCGGTCACCCCGAAAGCCGCTCTCACTGCGGATCAACGTTATGCAGTGATTAATACCGATGGCACCATTGCTCGCAATTTAGGTGCGGTGTCTGCCAAAAAGATTAGTACTGGGACATACGAAGTGATTTTTAACCGTAATGTGACAGCTTGTTCTTACACTGGCACCATTGGCAGTGCTACGCCGACACCTGCGACCACGGGCCAGATTTCTGTCTCGCCGCGCGCTAATAACGTCAATGGGGTGTTTATTCGTACTGCCAATAGCACGGGTACCAATACTGATCTAGGGTTCCATGTAGCTGTGCTGTGCGACTAAACGACAATCCTTCTCCTTGACGTCGCAAGGTTGGATTTAGCCGATAGTGTCAGGGACAATTCCCAATTGATCGGCACTGCGAATGATGAATAGGTTGAGAGTGGCTAGTTGCTGCATCCTCCAGTGGGATGGCAACTGGCCTTTTTTTTGGCAGTCTGTCCGCACAATTGCGATGACAGGTGCAATCTGGACAGGCGAGATCCGCCATTGTCCCTTGACAACACTGCGGCGACGCTTTGGCGACAATCTGCAAACGCTTTGCGATTAACTCTATTTCTCATTCACTGGAGCACACGATGTCTAAGAAATTGGCAGCTCATGTCCTATAACGGAATTAGGGTTGTATGAATTGGGATGACTGATGAAAATTATCCTGCTGGGGAATGCGGGAGCAGGCAAAACGACGATGGCTCGTCATCTGATCGGCGATCGCACGATTGCATACCTCTCTTTAGACGACATCGCATGGAGCCAGGGGCCAGAACGGAAACCCCTGGCCGTTAACCTCGGAGAATTACAGCAATTCATTGAGGTTAACCAGTCCTGGATCATTGAGGGCTGTTATGGCGATTTAGTCGAAGCAGCGCTACCGTACTGCACCGAACTACGATTTTTGAATCCAGGCGTGGAGGTATGCGTAGCGCACTGCCAGCAGAGACCGTGGGAACCTGAAAAATTCTCGTCGGCAGCAGAACAACAAGCCATGCTAGAAACACTGATCCAATGGGTGAGAGACTATGAAACACGGAATGATGAGTATGGACTCCAACGTCATCGCCAGATATTCGATGCCTTCCCTGGAAAGAAGTGCGAATACACTTGATTGCGAGCCAAAGATGATGTCTTCCACCTTACATATCAGACTCCTCGGCGGATTTGGCCTAACCTATGGCGATCGCCCCATCATCGACATTCATTCCCCACGATCGCAGGCATTACTCTCCTACTTACTGATCCATCGCGATGCGCCGCAATCCCGGCAACGGTTGGCCTTTCAGCTCTGGACCGATTCAACCGATACCCAAGCACGGACCAATCTGCGCAAGGAGTTATCCTACCTCCGTCGCGATTTACCCGATGCCGAGCAGTTCCTGCGGATTGAATCGAAAACCCTGCAATGGCTGCCCACTGCCCCATTCACCCTGGACGCGATGGCATTTGAGACTGCTGTCAAAGCAGCCGAAACAGACGATTCCGACACCCAACAGGCTTACCTCGAACAAGCGATCGCCCTTTATCGAGGCGAACTCCTACCGGGCTGCGAAGACGAATGGATCCTGGCCGAACGCGATCGCCTCCAGCACCTGTATGTCAGAGCCTTGGAGCAATTGATTGAATGCTTAAAAGCACAGCAAGACTACCGTCTGGCTCTGAATTATGCCCAGCAACTCTTGCGGATGGATACCCTTAACGAATCCGCCTACTGCATCCTCATGCGGCTGTATCATCTGAATGGCGATCGGGCCAATGCGCTTCAGGTGTATCACCGCTGCATGGCTATCCTGTGCGAAGAATTGGGCGTCGATCCGAGTCCAACCACCCGTAAACTCTATGAACAACTCCTCCGCGAAGAGGATTTAGCAGATGAAACGTCAGCCCATCAAGCCATCCCTCCCTCTGCGGGACCTGTGCCACGTCCATCTCTTGCTCCTGTCCTTCCTACCCTGGTCGGACGCCAGCAGGAATGGGAATCGATTCAATCCTGGGCCAATCTGACTCATCCTAATGCGACTCAAGTTTTACTCTTGACGGGCGAACCAGGCATTGGCAAAACTCGTTTACTAGAAGAACTTCGAGGAACGGTAAACATGACCCTCTGGGGCCGAGGATTTGCGCCTGAAATGGTTCGACCCTATGGCATTTGGATCGATGCGTTGCGTTCAGTAACATTGCCTACTGCTATCCCGGCAGAATTGGCTTTTCTGCTGCCAGAAGTCGGGCAATCGATCAAAGCGCCGCCGGATCGAAGCCATTTGTTCGATGCTGTTGTGAAGTTACTCGCAGAATGGGCTGCTCAAGCGACAGTGGTTGTCATCCTGGATGACATTCAGTGGATTGATGAGGCTTCCTCAGCGTTGCTGCACTACGCCAGTCGATTACTGAGCCATCTCCCCGTGAAATTCGCCTGCACCGCGCGTTCTGGAGAGCTATCCAGAAATGCGTCTATTTGGCCAGTGTTTCAAGCGCTACGGCGCGAGCAACGATTAACCGCGATGGAACTCCAACCCTTTGACCGGGGGACAACTTCTGAACTCATTCGCTCAGTTCATCCGGCCCATGCCTTCGATGTGTCCCTAGAACTGGCGGATCGCGTGTTTGCCGACAGCGGCGGCAATCCGTTGTTCGTGCTAGAGATTGTGCGTGCCCTCTCTCAACACTTGTCCCGCCATTCCTACGGGGAGCCGCCCAGTCATACCGATAATCTCAGCGCTTTAATTCGCGATCGCCTCCAACAACTTGATGACGCAGCTCGCGATCTGCTGCCCTGGGCTACCGCCTTGGGACGCAGCTTCAACCCCATGATCCTGGAGCAAGTGGCCGACTACCCAGTGCCCCAATTATTAACCGCGATCGCACAGCTTGAGCAACAAAGCATGATCCGACCGAGCAACACGGTTGGGAATGAGATGGGCTATGACTTTGTCCATGATATTGTCCGTCAAGTTGTGTATCAGGAGATCTCTGAGCCGCGCCGTCGCCTAGTGCATTTGCAAATTGCCCACAAACTCCATCAAACTGCCACGCCAGATCATGCTCTGGCTGGAGATATTGCCCATCACGCTGCTCTCGGAGGTGATTATTCCTTAGCAGCTTCTAGTGCCTTGCAAGCCGCTGAACGCTGTCTCAAATTATTTGCTTACGCAGAAGCAGCAGTTTTGGCAGAGCGAGGGGTGCAATTTTGTCAAGCGCTGGATCGGCAAATGCGCATTCGCATACAGTTGGGGTTGTTGCGGGTTTGGGCACTCGCAGGCGTAACGGGTGATCGCGCGACGCAGATTGAAACCGGTGTCCATCAATTATTAGAGGAAGCGAATCAGTTAGGCTTAAAAGAGGAGGAAGCCATTGGGTTGGAAGCGTTAGGATCGCTGTATTTCGAGCAAAGCGATTATACGAATATTCATCGCTATTCCCAGCGAACGGTAGACGTTAGCCGTGCTGCTAGCCCCGCCACCGCTGCGCGACTCTTGGGATTTAGCGGCTCTTGTTTGGTGGAAATGGGACGAGAGATGATGCGGGGAGAAGCCTTGCTCCTCGAAGCGCAATCCCTAGCCAATCGGGTCGGATTAGAGTTTTGCGATATTCATGCCGGGTTGGGGAGTGTGGAATTGCATAAGGCTCACTATGAGGCAGCGCAGACCTTCCTGCAAAGAGCCTTGCAACTTGCCCAAATGGAACAAGATCGCTGGCGCGAGTGCAACTGTCTCACCTATCTCATCATGACCGAATTAGAGGCAGGCGATGCGATCGCCGCTTTATCTTACGGCGAAATCATGACCCGGATGGTTGCCCAGATTGAAGGAAAGGAGAGCGAAAGTGCAGTGGCATTTGCATTAACAACACTTTCCCATTACCAGCTTCAGCACGCTAATGCCGAGGTCGATTTAGAGGCAGCCATCGTCAGACTGACACAGTTGGATATCAAACGAATGCTGGCCTATATTCTGATTGGGGCGGCTGAAGCAGATCTCGAACAGAAACGCTATAAGTTGGCAGCCATGCGAGCCGAAGCTGCCTTAGAATCTGCTCAAATCATGAATCATCCCAGTCATAGGGATCTTGCTGGGGCCGTTTTGATTCAAAGTCTTTTAGCACTAGGGGAACAGGAACAGGCGATCGCGCAGTTTGCAACAGTCCAGCAGCAGATTGATCGCCCCAACCTCAGTGTCCGTGCCCAAATCCAAATCGAGCGTGTGACAGAACAAATACAATCTTTAACCGATCAATTTCGCCAATCCTCCCACCCTTCGTAAATCGTGTATTGGGGTCATTATGTCTCTTGTGATTGTTGAAACGGCTGCAACAGAACCTCTGACGGATGAATACTTACATGAAGCGGATCAAGTCGCTTTACCCTGTCTTCAAGACCACAATGTGACGTGGCGCTATTCTCTGCGATCACTGGATCGATATCGGATGCTTTGTATTTTCGATGCACCGGATGCTGCTTCTGTTCGGGATGCCTATGCCAAGCTAGGATTGCAGCGTACCATTTGGCCCAGCGAGTTGATCCAATCGCAAACAATGTACTCTCAAGCCCATTTAACAGAACTGTATGTCATAGAAAGAAGCTACCCGCCCATGAATGGACCGACCT
>JBAVRC010000419.1:0-4573 GCA_049694615.1 Thermosynechococcaceae cyanobacterium
GCCAACCACGGTCTGACTGGAGATCCTGGACTTGAAACCAACTCCTACATTGACTACATGATCAATTCTCTGAGCTAAGGGATATCTACCCCAGGCAGGTAAACAACGCGATCAGGCAAGCCAGTGGCTGTTTACCTGTCCGGGCAAGTTTTCTCAGGTCGATTTCTTGACGTCTATTGCAACAAATGATCCAGAAACTGCCAACGGTTCCTGAGATTGAAAGATTCTATAACAGGTCAAACCGCAATTGCTTAGTCTAGGCGATCGCGGTTTCTCTTTTCTCGCCCTTGATCCGGTTTGGTCAGTTCATCAGAAGCGCGGGTAAAACAAGTCCTCCCTTGACAAGTCTTCAGAGGTCGCTTCTTGAACACATTAACTCAAATCGGTCAGGACACATAAATAGATTTTATCTATGATTTGAATTCAAAATCCGATCTTCAATCAATAGATAAAAAACGATACTCTTATGTCAATCCATAGATAAATAGGTATGCATCCGATGCCTCAGTTTTGGATTGAGAGTGTTTGGCTCGTTCCCTGCTATTCCTTGCTAGGGGCGGTTTTAACCATCCCTTGGTCGCCGGGGATCTTGCGTCGGACAGGACCACGTCCGGCGGGCTACGTCAACCTCTTAATGACCTTCATGTCCCTGGTCCATAGCGCGATCGCCTTAATCACCATTTGGGGCCAACCTGCGCACCAGATTTTTCTGCCCTGGCTGCATGTTGCAAATCTCGATCTCACCTTACCCATAGAGATCTCTGCCCTTTCCATCGGTGCTATGGTGCTGGTGACCGGACTCAACCTAATGGCCCAACTCTTTGCGGTCGGCTACATGGAAATGGACTGGGGCTGGGCACGGCTGTTTGCCTTTCTCGCCTTCTTCGAGGCCGGGATGTGTTCCTTGGTGCTCTGCAACTCCCTGTTTTTCAGCTTCATGGTGCTAGAAATCTTGACTTTGGGCACCTATGTTCTGGTGGGACTGTGGTTTAGCCAATCTCTGGTGGTCACTGGGGCACGGGACGCCTTTTTAACCAAACGGATCGGCGACCTTTTGATGCTGATGGGTGTGCTGGCGTTGTATCCCCTAGCCGGAACCTGGAACTTCACCGAACTGGCTCAATGGGCGCAGAGTCATCCGCAATTAGCCCCAGGAGTTGCTACATTGCTGGGCCTGTCCTTGATGGCAGGGCCGATGGGCAAATGCGCTCAGTTTCCACTCCACCTTTGGCTGGACGAAGCCATGGAAGGGGCCATCCCCAGTACCATTCTGCGGAACTCGGTCGTGGTGGCAACAGGGGCTTGGGTGCTGATTAAACTCCAGCCCGTTTTGGCCCTCTCGCCGACGGTGCTGTGGACCATGATTGGTGTTGGCGCGGCCAGTGCCCTGGGAGGAACGCTCATTGCGATCGCCCAGATTGATGTCAAACGGGCACTCTCCTATAGCGTCACAGCCTATATGGGACTGGTATTTGTGGCCGTAGGTACTCAGCAAACCGAAGCGGCCTTATTACTGGTACTGACCCATGCGATCGCCATGGCGTTGCTGGTGATGAGTACCGGCAACATCGTTTGGATCAATATCACGCAAGATTTGACCTTGATGGGCGGCTTGTGGTCCCGTCGGCCTATCTCGGGGATTTCCTATTTGGTCGGCACTGCCACCTTAATTGGCCTGCCTCCCTTGGGTAGTTTCTGGGCATTGCTCAAGTTGATAGACGGTCTATGGAAAACATACCCTTGGCTGGTAGCAGTGATCTTGTCTGTCAATGCCTTGACTGCATTTAGTTTAATGCGAGAATTTGGGCTTATTTTTGGTGGTAAGCCTAAGCCCATGACGGTGCGATCACCAGAAGTGCTTTGGTCGATGGTGGTGCCCATGACGTTTACGATGGGATTTGCATTGCATTTACCCTTGGTACTGCAAGCCTTGGACCTGTTGCCCAGTTGGGCTGCCCTCAACAAAGATGCGGCTTTATTACTGCTCTGGTCTAGTATCTTAGGAATTAGTTTGGGTGCAGTGGTCTACCTGGCCCCCTTTATCCAAAAACCCGTCCAACTGCCAGTGCGATCGCTGCAAAATCTGCTCGCTGCCGACTTTTATACACCACAACTGTATCGCTCCACCATTGTGTTGGGCGTGGCGCTGCTGTCAAAACTTACCGACTGGATTGATCGCTTCGTCGTGGATGGATTTGTCAATGCCCTCGGTTGGGTCTCAATTTTCAGTGGCGAAAGTCTGAAATACGGCAATACCGGACAATCCCAGTTTTACATGCTGACCATTGTGGTGGGCGTGGCTGTGATGGGCCTCATGTTGGTCTGGTCCATTTTGCCGGGATAACCCTTTTTTACGACTTATAAGGATTGAGAAGAATGAACGGAACGACTTTGACATCAGCCCTCTCCCGACGGCGAATGTTGCAATTTGGTGCAGGTTTAGTAGGGTCCGGTGTTGCTGCCGCAAGTACCAGCGCATTGTTGGGTCACCCTGAACCTGCGATCGCAGGCGGTGCCCCCATCGGCTCACCACCAGACAATATCACCCCGGACGAGGCCATTCGGCGTTTAATGGACGGCAACCAACGCTTTACTACCCGCAAGCTCAAATATCCGAACCAAGATTTTGCGCGACTTGAGGAAGTGGCCAAAGGTCAAAAGCCTTTTGCCGCCATTTTAGGGTGTGCCGACTCGCGAGTACCCTCTGAGCTGGTGTTTGACCAAGGCTTGGGCGATCTGTTTGTTTGCCGAGTCGCAGGTAATGTGGCGATCGAAGAAGAAATCGGCAGTTTAGAATTTGGTACCGCCGTTTTGGGTGCAAAAGTTATTGTAGTTTTGGGCCACGAGCGCTGTGGTGCTGTAGAAGCCACAATGAAAGGGGCTGCTGTTCCAGGACGTATCGGCAGTTTGCTAGATGCAATTCGGCCTTCTTTGGAACGGGCCAAGGGTCAGCCAGGAGACGCGCTAGAAAATTCCTGCAAAGCCAATATTGCTTACCAAATCGAACAACTGAAAACATCTCCAGTCCTGAGTGATCGCATTGCTGCTGGGACACTCAAAATTGTGGGCGGCTACTATGACCTCGACACCGGAACCGTTTCCATGGTGAGTTAAGGCTGGGATTGAAGTGTTTTAGCGATGAAAGTCCAGGTGTGTTCATGCTTAGTTCATTAATTTGGCTCCCCGTTTTTGGCGCTGTCATTGTCGGCGTCTGGCCCGTAACCTCCTCCGACCGGAGTGTCAAACAACTGGCGCTCGCCCTTGTCACGGTTTTGGTTGGATTGACCCTTTGGATCGTCAGTCAGTTCGATCTAACCGCCTCTGGTCCGCAGTTTGCCGAAGCGCTAACCTGGATCGAACCGTTAGGGTTGAACTACAAGTTGGGAGCGGATGGGCTATCTCTTCCCCTCGTTGTGCTGAATAGTCTGCTCACCTGGATTGCCATTTATAGCAGTCCTGCCTTGGCCATACGCCCGCGTCTCTACTACGCGATGATCTTGCTGGTGAATGCCGGCATGGCGGGGGCCTTGCTGGCCCAAAACCTATTACTCTTTTTCCTGTTCTACGAAGTGGAACTCATTCCGCTGTACTTGCTGATTGCGGTGTGGGGCGGTCCACGTCGAGGCTATGCGGCCACAAAGTTTCTGATTTATACCGCCGTGTCGGGGATCTTAATGCTGGCTGGGTTCTTAGGACTCACTTGGCTCGGTCAGGCGGATAGCTTCGATTACCCCGTCGTGCAAGCCGCTGTCAGCGCCATTCCCTTTGGGCTACAAACGGTCCTGTTACTCATTTTGCTCGTCGGTTTCGGCATTAAAACCCCCCTCGTCCCGCTCCATACCTGGCTTCCGGATGCTTATACCGAAGCTTCTCCCCCGATTGCGATTCTCTTGGGCGGTGTATTGGCCAAGCTCGGTACCTACGGGTTGTTTCGCTTTGGTTTAGGGCTGTTGCCCCAGGCTTGGACAACGCTGGCTCCGTTCCTGGCAGCTTGGGCCGCGATCATCGTGATGTACGGTGCGTTGGCGGCGATCGCGCAAACCGATATCAAACGCATGGTGGCCTATAGTTCCATTGGCCACATGGGGTATGTGTTGCTGGGCGGTGCGGCTTTGACTGAACTGAGTGTGGTCGGGGCAGTGTCTCAGATGGTGGCCCACGGGTTTATTTTGGCCCTGTTGTTCTATCTCGTTGGCATTATCGAAGCCAAGGTCGGCACCCGCGAACTCTCGGCCTTGAATGGGCTGATGAGTCCGGTGCGGGGACTGCCCCTCACCAGTGCCCTGTTGGTATTGGGCGGCATGGCCAGTGCCGGAATTCCAGGAATGGTTGGATTTATTGCTGAATTTCTGGTTTTCCAAGGCAGTTATGCAGTTTTCCCCTTGCAAACACTGCTCTGTGTGGTTGGAACTGGATTTACAGCCGTCTATTTCGTGATTTTGCTCAATCGCACCTGCTTCGGACGGTTAGATAACAAGCTAGCTTACTATCCCAAGGTGCTTTGGTCAGAACAAGTGCCCGCTTTGCTCCTGGCAGCAGTCATCTTCTTTTTAGGGGTGCAACCCTACTGGCT
>JBAVRC010000420.1:0-2184 GCA_049694615.1 Thermosynechococcaceae cyanobacterium
GAAACTCGCCGTTATCTCCTGTATTCATGGCAATGTAGAAGCCTTGGATGCCGTCTTGTTAGACATCGATCGCCAAAAAGCAGAACAAATCTATTGCTTAGGGGATCTGGTGGGCTACGGTCCCTACCCCAACGAAGTGGTAGAAAAAATTCGTTCCCTCGATATCCCTACCTGTCAGGGCTGTTGGGACGAAGATATCGTCGAGGGGTTAAACGCTTGCGAGTGTAGCTATCCCTCCCAACTGGCGGAAAAACGGGGCAGACTGGCTCACGACTGGACTAATCAGGTGATTCATCCAGAAGTGCGGGATTACCTGGCACAATTGCCCATGACCCTGAAACAGGGGAACCTCAGCTTTGTGCATGGGAGTCCCAATAGCCAGCACGAGTACCTCTTGCCCAGCATGGACGGCTTTGCAGCCTTGGAACGGGTGCTATCCACCGAGGCAGATATGTTGTTCTGCGGGCATACCCATGTGCCCTATGTGCGGGAGTTGGAAAATGTTGCGCTGACCGTGACCGTGCAGCAACCCGGACAAGCCCAAGCTCAACAGCAGTTCACCACTCCCCTCAAGCGCATTGTCAATGCGGGTTCTGTCGGGGAACCCCGCCACGGGCGACCCAACGCCACCTACGTCCTCTACGACACAGACACAACCGAGGTTACCTTACGAGAAGTGCCCTACGACTACCAAAAAACCTGCACCGCGATCGTCGATCGTGGACTGCCGCCCATCTTTGCATGGCGCTTAGCACGGGGGATAGAGTTTGCCGAGCGAGCCGATGATCCAACTCATGTTTGTCAACGTTAGCTATGATCGAAACCCCGTTTGATTTTGATCAGAATCCCAAGCTACCAACGGCTGACTACGACATCGCAGTACGGCAAAGTATTCCGGGCTATGATGCGATGCTCACAATGTTGACGGCTTTATTCCAACTCTATTTGACGGATTGCGACTAGCCTCCTTGTGATGCATTTTCTACCCGATGATGGCACCAAGCTGGATTACCTCAAGGCGATCGCGGCGCGTCTTCGACCAGGTAGCCCGTTTGTGCTGGTCGATTCCCATGGCGATAAGCAGTCAGAAGTGTTTAAGCGATTGGTTGACGGATGGCAGAAACGAGCGCAAATGGCAGGAATGGAATCACAGCAGCTCAGCGAACTTGCTGATGGAGTGTGGCAACACATTCAATGTATTTCAGAAGAACGAACTCTGGAGTTGCTAGCCCAAGCTGGTTTTACGAAATTCACTCGTTTTTATGCTGGCTTTATTTTCGTAGGTTGGTTCATATTTGCAGAATAGGTGACAATTTCTAAATTACAAAGGTGTGTAACATCAGATGACCTGTTGGGCGATTTTAAGCGGTATTGAGGGCAATTTAGCTGCCTACGAAGCGGTATTGGCGGATATTCAACAACACCGTCATGCCGTTAGCGATCTTTATATTCTCGGCGATGTGATTGGGCTGCGGGGGAATAACCAAGCCGTACTCCGACGGCTGCAATCTCCCCGTGTTGGGGAACCAGAACTGCAAATCTGCATTGGCTGGTGGGAGGAACAATGCTTCAGTCTACATGGACTCAGTGGCTTACCGGATGCCCCAGAACTGATGGCACAGTTTGGCGGTGATGGGGTACAACGTCTCTGGAAATCTGTCTCACGGGAGGATGTGCAGTGGCTACGATCGCTGCACTTTGGTTTTCATGAACTGGATTGCCTGCTCATCCACGGCAGCACCGTCAGCTATGCCGATGAACTCACACCCACCACCCCACCGGTCACCCTCTGCGATCGCTTGATTCGCGCCGATGCCAATACCCTGTTTTGTGGACGATCGGGCTTAGCCTTTGAATGCCAGGTAGAACCGACTCAGTTGCGGTCTACAGTCATCACCCTAGATGTATCCCAGGAACCGCAAGAGCAGGGCAAAACGCCCCGTCGCGTCGTGGGAGTTGGTTCCGTCGGGCGCAGTCCTGGACATGCTACCTATGCGCTGTATAATCCCAGCACTAATGCTGTAACCTTCAAAACCATAGACTACGATGCTTCCCCCAATCTCCATCGACCCTCAACGCACTCAACACCAGTCCTATGACTGGCAATACCAAGGGAAAACCCTCACAATCGCCTATGAAACCCTGGGACAGGGTTCTCCAGTGCTGCTATTGCCCGCCTTCAGC
>JBAVRC010000421.1:0-7502 GCA_049694615.1 Thermosynechococcaceae cyanobacterium
CCTACATGCAAGTCTTTGAAATTCTCAAAGCTTCTTACTTCTGGAAATAGGTCTTGATAGTAGCTACAATATACATCAATGAAGTCAACCGTTGGTTTGGGGTCTCTCGGTGCTGTCATAGCCCCCTCCTTGGTTTCAAGCTCTATTTCTATTTTACTCTCCCCAGAGTAACAAGAGAGGGCTAATCTTCATGAGCAGCATGGTGGATTCGAAGTAGAGCAGGACTGGGCTGAGGTGCTATCTCTCGGAGAACAGCAGCGACTCATCTTTGCACGGCTACTGCTGAACCAGCCCACTTTCGCCATTCTGGACGAAGCAACGAGCGCTCTTGATATTTATAACGAAGCCTTACTTTATGAGCAGCTTCAATCTACCAATATTACTTTTTTGAGCGTTGGACATCGACCCACTCTAAACCGTTACCATTCTTCTATCCTTAGCCTTACAGAGCATAAAACCTGGGCGTTAGAGTCTTCTAGCGACATCGCCCAAGTATCTGCCCCTGTCAATCAATCCATAAGTGCAACGTGAACTTCATTGAACCCCACACCATCTTTTAGCAAGCCAGTCGCGGGCGCTTCAGGGTTCGGAAGGTTTTACCCCTTTTAGACCAGAGCAAAACTGCTGATACGGTCTTGTGCCCCAAATAATGCTGTCCGTGCGATCGCCAATCCCGATCACCTCACGATAGCTTCTCCGGAAATGAACGCACCTTCGACATCCCCTCGGAATCGCTGAAGATGGGCGATCGCATTTCCGCAGAGCGAAGGCCAAGCAGACGAGGGCATAGCAGGAGCTAGGGCGATCAGCTTTAGAAAGGTCTGTGACTATTTGACTAAGGTGGAGCTGTAGCTGATAGCAATCCTAAATTGTCCCTTTCCCTGATCTACCCTTTTTCTCTCAAAAGGCTATAAGCATTACTCTGTATGCCTTTCAATTGGATGCAATATCAACAACTGGTGGTAGTGTTCACCTGGACGGCTTAGATGGCCAGACGTTGCTGGGATTGACTTGACACTTTTTTGAATTTTCTCAGTGGCACGACCTTCTGAAATGCGGGAGGAAATCCCAAAATGGTGTAGGGGTCGTCAGAACCAAAAATGGCCTGGAGATCAACCCCAGCGTCCTTTAGCAGAGATGTACCAGCTTTTGATCCCGATCTGAGTGTGCGAGCGTTATGAAAAAAGGCGAACAGGTCGAAGAAGCCCTGAGTCGTGTTGTCCTTGCCCACATGATCCATGCCATGGATATAACGACGCAAACAGCGGAAGATATGCTCGGCTGCATTGGTGGTTTTCGGAATCATGGCTCGGTCTGGTAAAGGGATCCAGCGTTTTTCACCATCGGGTTGTTGCTGCCGATGCAGGAGTGGGTTCTTCTCCAAGCCGTTAAAGAAAGCCAGTAATCCAGTCCGATGGCGTTCAATGAAGGTCGCCATCTGGTGGATATAGGGATTGCGATGGTCTCGACCGACCCGAATCAGGCGATCTAATTTCGCGGTGGCCTGCTGCCAGGAAGGGGCCTGCAAACAATTCTGTAAAAGGCTCTGAAACCGTTGTGCCCCAACCCAAAATCGATAGGTTTGGTCTCGCGTATCGGACAAGGCGGCGTGTTTTCGTTGCAGTGTTTTGTTTCTGAGTCGCGGATGCTTGCCCTCGAAAGCCTCCAATTTGGTCTGAGCCTGTCGATAGGCCGATTTGGCTTGGCGAACGGTGGACCCCAGATGAAAACAATTGATATGAAACCAACAAAACTGATGTGCTGCTGCGGGGAAATAAGTCGCAACCAACTTCTCATAACCTGCGTACATATCCGTCAAGCACAGTTTGACCGACGCCTTCATCCCTGACTCGCTCAAGCCTTTGAGGACCTTCCCGATCGCTTGATGGCTGCGATCACCTGCCCGCTCAAGCCGCAGGATCAGACCCGTGATCGGGTCAACCACGACGACCCCATAAATCCGTTTCCCCCATTCGCGCAAAAATACCTCGTCAATCGCGATGGCTCCAGACAAGGGCAGCACCCTCGATAGGCTGTTCAAAGCGGCTGTGGCTTGTCCTCTGGCTTTTGCAAGAATGCCATGGACATACCCTTCGGACATCTTGACTCCCAATCCGAGCGTCATGACCTCTACAATCGACCCTATCGTGCAACGACCCGACAGACTCAACACCACGATCATTCGCTCTAAAAAACACTGTTTTTGCTCCTTTAGGGCCGCGAGTTGGCCTTCCAGGGGTTTGATCTGTTTTCCGCGTTCCCCCAAGCGCAACCAATAGTCCCGAATGATTTGCTCGCACTCCTGGACCTTTCCCTTTGCCCTCATCCATCGATGCTGATACTGCTCTATCTGCCTGAGCAAACGGCTCAACCCCTGTTTGTTGAGGTAGACCCAATGAAGACTCTCAATCGCCATGCGCAGGTGATGATATAACGTTTGCCGCGATATCCCTGCTCTTTGGGCAATCTCAGTCATATTCTGTTCAGATTCTGCGCTAAAAGACCGAATGATCGCGGCTGCGATACAGACCATCCATTCCATGGCCTCCGACGTTAGTTCTTGCTCTTGCTGAATCCTGGCTCCAATCCGTGACCCTGTTCTCAAGGTTTGCGTCCCAACGCACCCTACCCATTTAGGCTAACGGATCAGCAAAAGTGTCAAGGGATCTATCCCACCTTCCGTCCACAGGTTTGAACACTACCTAATAGCTCAGCAAGCCTTGCCAAACTCACCTGATCGCCCTTTCTTAAACCGTGATCGCCCAGCACATGAACCTCTCCCTCAAAACCGTTCAAAACTGCGTGCAACACCTGAAAGTCAAACTCGATATCGACTATCTCGACGAGACCCACACTAGTCCCCGTGTAGCCCTGTGTATGGAAGCCATGCGACGCAAATTGCTGGTTTTGTAAGATTTTAAGGGGCGATCGTCGTACTAAGGCAACCCTGCTTTACGCAGAAGGACTGGCTACAACGGTAATACTTGTCATACAAGTACTACGATTATGCTGACCGTCCGACTAGATCTTGAAACAGAGCAACAGTTAGCTGAAATCCTTGCCCATGAAACGGATATTAACCGTAGCGAGCTGGTTAAACGTCTGATTCGGGAACGATGGTTAGCCCTTAATCTAGACCGTACCCTTGTCGAAAGACGGGGAGGACATCCTCAGCATCTTTTACAAGATGTACCACCTGACTTATCAGAACGTGTAACGCGCAAACAGGCGATCGCCGACTATCTGAAGCAACGGCACCCATGACCTATCCACCGCTCAGCCTAATCGATAGCGGGATCTTGATCGCGTATTACAGCGCTACCGACCACCATCATCTGCAAGTTTGCCGCTTTTTGGAAGGTTGCACCAGTCAGCATATGACCACCCATAGCTCTGTCACAGAAGTCATGTGGTTACTCAGCTCCGATTTGCGGACTCAAAATGAATTTTTACTGGATCTTGCGAAGGAGCTTTACGAATGTGTTCCGCTTTTGCCGCGAGATTTTACTCGAATTGCTGAACTGAATACTCAATACGCAGATTTACCGGGAGATTTTGCGGATTTGAGTTTAATTGCGATTTCAGAACGGCTAGATATCGCTGCAATCGCCACCTTAGATAGCGACTTCGATATTTACCGACACTACCGCAAACAACCCTTTGAGCGGATTTTTATGCCGTAATTGCGCTCGGCTGGATTTCCCCAGAACGACAGAATCACTTTAGGGGATAATAGCAAAAGCTCATCCTTATTTCGTCCCCTGAGATCGCACCATGACCGCTATCAACCTCTCACCCACCGGATCCGAACTGCGATCGCTCCGCCATCAAGTTGTCATCGTCGGTGGCGGGGCGGCTGGCATTACCGTTGCCGCTCAGCTCATCGCTCAAGATGCAACGTTGGATGTGCTGATCCTTGACCCTTCCGAGTCCCACTACTACCAACCCGCTTGGACGATGGTGGGTGCGGGGTGTTTTTGCTACGAAGACACGTTCAAGTCATTGAAAAGCTGTATTCCAGCGGGCGTCCAATGGCTCCAAGACGGGGTAAGCTCCTTCGACCCTGATGACAATCGACTCCAAACCCAGATCGGTACAACGATATCCTACGAAGTCTTAGTGGTTTGTCCCGGCATTCAGCTCGACTGGGACAAAGTTGTAGGACTTAAAGAAGCATTAGGTAAAGGTGGCGTCTGTAGCAACTATGCGATTGGCGGAGCTAACTACACCTGGGAGTTATTAAGTAACTTTAAGGGGGGTAACGCTGTATTTACCTTTCCGGCCACCCCCATCAAATGTGCGGGGGCACCCCAGAAAATCATGTACTTGGCGGACGATATTTTTCGTCGCAATGGGGTGCTATCGCAGTCCGCTCTCAGCTACTGCACCGCAGGCCCTAAAATTT
The DNA here is from genome assembly GCA_049694615.1 of Thermosynechococcaceae cyanobacterium. Classification (GTDB taxonomy): domain Bacteria; phylum Cyanobacteriota; class Cyanobacteriia; order Thermosynechococcales; family Thermosynechococcaceae; genus JAAURS01. The sequence goes on from JBAVRC010000421.1 coordinate 4,406, forward strand.
TTGCGATCGACACCTTTGTTCCGCCCCTCATGCAGGTACTGGAACGCAAAGACATTGCGATGAAAACGAAACACAATCTCAAGGAAGTTCGTGCCGAAGCAAAGGAAGCCGTTTTTGAGGTGACAACGGGGGAGGAAACTACTACTGTGATGTTACCCTACGATATTCTCCACGTCGCACCGCCCATGAGTGCGCCAGACTTTATCAAAAACAGTAAACTGGCGATCGCTGGTCCCGGCGGCTGGGTGGACGTTCACAAACATACCTTGCAGCACAACCGATACTCCAATGTCTTTAGCCTAGGGGATGCCTCCTCCTTGCCAACGTCTAAAACCGCTGCGGCCATTCGCAAAGAAGCGCCAGTTCTGGTGCAAAATCTATTGAGCTATATCCGCCAAAAACCGCTGGAAGCCAGCTATAACGGCTATAGCTGTTGTCCGTTGATTACAGGGTTTGGCAAAACCATCCTAGCCGAGTTCGATTACGACGGTAAACCAGAGCCCAGTTTTCCGGTCGATCCTACTCAAGAACGGTACAGCATGTGGATTCTCAAACGCCATGTTTTACCGTGGGTCTATTGGAATCGGATGTTAAAGGGGAAGCAACACGAAGGCGAAATAATTCGGCAGTGGTTCTAAAGCAGTACCGCAAACTTCAGCCCGCTTTGAGCTTAAGTCCAGCGCCAACGGGGTCGAAGCCTTTCGGGAAGTGAGTCGTAGGGTCGTAATCTGCATCGTGCAACTGTGCTGTGACGAGATCCGTCTGGCGCAAGTTTGTGCCAATCAAGAGGGCGCCTCTGAGGTCGGTCTCCGCCAAGTTCGCTTGCTCTAAGTCGGCATAGCTCAGATCTGCACCCCGTAAATTTGCCCCTTGCAAATTGGCTTCAGTCAGTTCTGCATAGCTTAAATCGGCCCCTCTCAGATTGACGCCCTGGAGATCGCATTGATTTAGACTGGCTCTAGAAAAGTCGCGCGCGCCAGCCCGATATCGATCGATGAGCTGAGATGCTGAGCAAATAATCGCCGTTTCGGGATGTTCGTTCATAGCCTATCAACCTGAAAGAAGAGTTAAAGTACCCAGATTTGTATTGTGTCAGAAGGTAGCGCGATCGCCCAATAGAGTCATCTTAAACTTAGGGATATTGCTGAATAGTAATGGTCAAGAACGAAGAGAGATATTGTAATAATGCAATGCAAAACAGGATTGGCTATAATTGCTATCCGTGACTCAAAATGAATTGTTGCTGGATCTCGCGAAGGAACTGATTGCTGCAATTGCTACCTTAGATAGCGACTTCGATCTTTAACGACTCTATCGCAAACAGCCGTTTGGGCGAATTTTTGCACCGTAGTAGCGATCTCCTCTGACCTCTCCCCCCAAATCGTATCCATTTCCGTTGCAGGCATACTGAGGAGCGAGGGAGCGAGGTGAAGATGACAGAACGGTAATGTTTTGAACAATACGCCAAGAAATATCCCTATAAGCTTTTATAGGTAGGTAATGATTCGCTCGTCCTTATACAAGAAGTCTATATCTATGATTGACTCAATCACTCCTATCGCCCTCATCGATAAAAAGGAGAGCGTTCGGCATCGGGTTGAATCGATTTTCCCAACCGATGACCAAATTCCCCATGCATTTCACCTTCAGGCTCCGGTTCATCAACGCGAATATCTCATCGACGGAGAACTGCGCCGTTGGGAGGGCGACATCGAAACCGTCGTTTCTCCGATTCATATTTGGTCCGATGCCGGATTAGCGCCTGCCCAGATCGGGTCTTTTCCTTTGCTATCCCAGCAGGAATCCTTAGCAGCCCTGAATGCTGCGGTTGCTGCCTATGATCGCGGGCGCGGCAAGTGGCCCACCCTAACTGTCGAGCAACGGATCGAGCACGTTCAGGACTTTGCCTACCGCATGAAAGAAGTCCGCGATGAAGTAGTGATGCTTCTGATGTGGGAAATTGGCAAATCTTACAAAGATTCGCAAAAGGAATTCGATCGCACCGTCGGTTACATCGAAGATACGATTGATGCCTTGAAAAATCTTGATCGCATTTCATCTCGGTTTGAAATTTCTGAGGGTGTGATCGGGCAAATCCGGCGGGCACCGCTGGGAGTGGTGCTGTGCATGGGGCCATCCAACTATCCCCTTAACGAAACCTTTACCTTGCTGATTCCGGCGCTGATTATGGGCAACACGGTGGTGTTGAAGCTGCCCCGTCCAGGCGTATTGCCCTGTACGCCGCTGCTGACCGCATTTCAGAACGCTTTCCCGGCAGGGGTGGTGAATACGGTCTATGGAGTCGGTCGGGTCGTAACGCCGCCCTTAATGCAGTCCGGTGAAGTCAATGCCTTTGCCTTTATCGGGTCGAGTCGGGCTGCGACGAGTATGGAAAAGCAGCACCCCAAACTCAATCGGCTGCGCACTATTTACGGGCTGGAGTCGAAAAATCCGGCGATTATTTTGCCTGATGCCGACCTAGATCTCACGGTACAGGAGTGCATTCTGGGGTCGTTGTCCTATAACGGACAACGCTGTACGGCACTAAAAATCTTGTTCGTCCATCGTCAGATTGCCGATGCCTTTTTGGAGAAGTTCTCGACGGCGATCGCCACCCTCACCATCGGTGTGCCCTGGGTCGATAACGTGACCATTACGCCGCTGCCGGAAGCAGACAAGCCCCAGTACTTTAAGGACTTGGTGGATGATGCGATCGCTCATGGTGCGGCAGTCATCAATCCGGGCGGCGGTTTGACCCATGCCACGTTCTACTACCCGGCGGTGGTGTATCCCGTCACCCCAGCCATGCGGCTCTACTCCGAAGAACAGTTTGGGCCAGTCATTCCAGTGGTGCCCTACGACGACATCGAAACCCCGATTGACTACATCGTCAATTCCAATTACGGGCAGCAAGTGAGTATTTTTGGACAAGATACCGACGCGATCGCCGAGCTGATCGACCCCTTGGTTAATCAAGTTTGTCGTGTCAACCTCAACAGTCAGTGCCAACGCGGCCCTGATACCTTCCCCTTCACAGGTCGGAAGGACTCCGCCGACGGCACGTTATCGGTGAGCGATGCTCTGCGATCATTCTCGA
>JBAVRC010000422.1:0-1703 GCA_049694615.1 Thermosynechococcaceae cyanobacterium
CTCTCAAAAAAGCTTCAACATGATGAATATCTCGAACGCATCCTCCTAGGGACTTGTAAGAGCTACCATCCGACAAGCGATTGGGCAGATAACAGTCAACCCCGATGAGAAGTGCATAAAGATTTGACCTTTCAAGCGTAGAAGCGCTCATGTAAATGCTCCTTCTAACAAATTAAGGGCAGTGTTCTAAAAGCTTCACACAAGGATTTAGAGACATCTAGTACTACGACAGCATAGGCCCTAAAGTAGCAATTTTATGGATAAAAAAAGCTACAGAACACTAACCTTCTTATATTATTCTGCAAGGATTTACTTTGAAATAAAATGCACCCAGAATTCATTGTCGGTGCAACAAGTTCTTTGAATCAACTGATAAGAGTAATGGAGGTCTTTCCCTTTGGTATCATATGATCCTGGTACATTGCGATCGTAGCCATTTGGACACCACTCTCCGTAAGGATCTTCGGCAAGAAAACCACTTTCGTCGTAGCCCGCTAAAACAATAATATGACCAGAACTAGTAAAGTAGCCATGCGTCACAGCAGGGTTTCCTGAAGCCAGCCATTTCTTCACTTCTTCGATTGTGGCACAAGAGTCGAAAGCATCTTTAGCACCATAGTCTTGAACTATTTTCGCTAAATCGTATGGACTATTCCGACTCAGATTATGATCCAAAGCATATTGGTACAGCTCGTCCTCAAATTGTCCCCCTGAACATTTTCTTGAAATTCCCAGAAATTCTAAACACATCGCTATAGATGTCACATTGCAAGAGCCATCAGGGTTATTGACGTTATCCCGCTGGGACTTATATGGAACATTTAACTTAATCGTATTGGCAGGAGTCACAGAGGAAAGCGTTGGCTTTTGGTTTGCTGGAGTAGGTTTTACGCTCCCTGTTTCGCCACCAACTACCTTTACATGTTCGCTAAAGGCATACCAGACGGGTGAACCATTTAGCTCCTTACTAAGAGTCAGGATCAAGTGCTTTCGGACAGGTTCATAGTAAGTCAACTCTAGTTTTTCTCCAGCCGCAAAATCATACTTTTCGGCTGCTTCTAAGTCTGTAGAATTGAGAGGACGCAGTTTTAAGACGGTGTTTTGAGTCGCTTCAAGCGTAATTATAGAAGCAGGTGCTCTAGTACCGCTTTCTGACGCCTCTATCAGTTTTGCTGCCGTTTCCGGCCCAAGAAAATCAGGCTCATAACAATTATTATTGATTTGAAAGCGAGTCAACGCTCCAATAGCTCTCTTCCCAAAAGGGGTTTCAATTTCCGATAGAAGTCCAAAATCAATCAGCAACCCTTGAACCTCTTTGCTGAGTTCTATATCCTGAGAAAGTGCACTACTGTCATAGCGAAGGTTAGCACTGGCAAAGTCAACAAGTTTCATAATCGTCTCCAAAGACCTTGATAGTAAATATTTGAAATTTATTCAGGAGTACCTGAGCAGGATAAAAAAGTTCAAATTAGCTCAAGTAAGTGCAGAGAAGGTAGCAGAACCTGCAACTCCATCTACTTCTAGCCCCTTCTGTTTTTGGAATTTTCGAACTTCTTCTTCAGTACCCTTGCCAAAAATTCCATCCGCAACTAAGGTCAGTCCATGCTTCTGCAAAGCAAGCTGCAATTGACGGACATCTTCTCCTTCCATACGGGGATCAGTGAATTTAAGAGATCTTGCCCCCGCAACTTGTGCTTTAGGAC
>JBAVRC010000423.1:0-3089 GCA_049694615.1 Thermosynechococcaceae cyanobacterium
GTAAACTGCAGTCCAATATAAGGCCATAAATCTACATTTTGATTTCTAACAGGAGCATAATAGCAGAGATCTGTCCTATTGAATTGACTCTTGTCATCCCAGTCATAGCCTGTGAGTACTTTGTAAATAGCACTTAGTAAATGTGACTTGCCACTTTCATTAGCTCCTACAATTGTGGTGATATCTTCCTCAATAGGAATCTCTATGAATTGATATTCGACTGTTTGATTTTGTTCATTATCATGAAAGCGGTTCCAAGGTCTATTTAGAATATCATCACGACGGTCTATATATCCTGTGTAGTTGATATTGAATGATTTATACCAGCGCAATAAAACCTTGGTGATTTTCATTTGTAGATTTTTTGAGTTTAGTCATGAAGAGAATTTTTAAATTTGTAGCTTTTTGCTTAAACTATTGCTTTTTCAAGGCAATTTTTAACCTCAGAACACCCACATAATGCCTTAAAAATCGATAGTTATGTAACTCCTTCTTCACTCGCCCAATTATGATCGCAGTATGCCCCCAGCTTATGTTAACTAGAGTTTGAAAGATGGTCTAAATCTAATAGGTCGCTCTCGGTATAGTCCTTTGCTGAAAGGTCTTCCATCGTAGTAACCTGTCCATCAACCGAATAAAATCGTCCCGATTCTGGAACCAAATCTAGCCACTTTTCTAGTAGCTCGTGCCATCCAATCCTCTTAAAGTTCGGTTCGTTTTCATTGCGAATAAACCAGAACATCAGCTCAATTTCAAGTGCATTCCATGAAGGAGACGCACGCACGCGAATTTCGCGCAACGCTCGAAGTGCATCCCCTTCATCACTTGACTTATCGTGCTTTTCTTGCAAACGACTCTGAAGCTTTTTAGAAAATTGAGTGAAATCGTCTGGAAATGCAAAACGAGTTCGTTTACGGGCAAGAGCCAGACCTAGCGCCCTCTTCTCCCCATCCGTTGAACAACCTGGTATCCGTTCCCATTGCATAGCCACAGCTTTTTCCACCGTCATGACCCGATCCAAGTCTGCAACCAAAGATTTTTCTGCAAGGGCTGGAATAAATGCATACTGCGGTCGCCGTCCCCGTTGAATCTCGTGCAAATTGCGCTCATCTACTCCCACTAGCGGTACCACTTCAATAAACGGACGAAATGCACAAGAACGCACAATGTCGCATGTCTGCGTCACCACAGCAAATCCCATTTCCTCAGACTCCACAAGATCGCTCTCATCACTCAATGCATCTCTCGAAACATCCGTCAAAGGGCATTGAGCATTAAACCGATGAACAAACCATTGCTCACCGAGTACACAGTCTCCTTGGCTCCATTCCCTAAGAGCTGCATCGACTTGCTGATGAAACTGATCTTCAGACTCACTGGCTACCGCCACCCTTCCGACTCCTCGTAGTTTTTGCAGAACGCGATCGCCCAATCTCTCGATGGACAGGTTCATGAAGTGCCCCAACCAAATCCTCAGGAGATTGAGGACGGCGAGCAGCAGCAGCTTCAGGGGACAAGGGTTTTAATGTCTTCTCTTCAACTGCCTTCCCAGCACCAAGCAACCGCTTTACTTCTTCATACTTTCCAGCAACGAGCAGATCGAGAGGAATCATGGAACCGTGGCGAGGTTCTAGTAAAGCGCTTCTATTGAGGTCTGCGCTGCCTCGATTAATATATCGAATGGTTGCTAAAAAACGGCGCAGATGTTCTTCATTAAAAGGAGAAATTGGTTTTCCGCTAGCCCAGAAGTGAAGACTACGACGCGAGACATTGAATATTTTTGCAAGCTGCTCCCAAGTCAATCCGCTTAATCTCTTAAGTTCATTAATGGTAGTCTGTGAGGATTCTGTTGCAATGGGTATAGAGTATGTAAAGGTAATGTCGCTTCCTGTCTGCTTCTCTATCAAATATAGATACCAGTCCAGAATCGATTCCGAACTTGCAGTTCCTGAATAATAAAGGAAAGCCCCCATGACTTGTGAAGGTACCTTGGTTGAGGGCTTCATAGAAGTCCCAGCAGAAGTTCCAGCGGTTTTATTTCGTTCTTGTATGGGACAAGAAATACTAAGCGTGCTCATACTTATACCTCTCCGCCAAAATGACGCAAGAAATTCTGAGTAACAGCCCAACGAAAGAACGTGTAAAGCCTTTCTGCAAAGTAAGCTGAATCATTCATGATTGATTCAACCTCAAATGCTTTGATTTCCGCAAAAGGTAACGTAAACATATCTAAGTCCAAAATCCAGCTAGGTTCAGGAATTGGCTCAATTGCCGTTGGATCGATGGTTAAATCGGCAGGTAAGCGCCCCCATCTAGAATGAATTTGACCTCGTCGATCAGGGAGGTCAAAAAAAGAATCGCAAATGGTTTGCTCTGCGTGAATCGCGATCGCAGAGGCTAAAACCCCAGAGACTTCAGGACGAACAAAATCTGTAAGTTGCTCGACCTCTTGACCTGTCAGCCGAGCAATATAGCGTAAACCCAACCGCTCTAGTACTTGAGGCTTAATGTGAACATCAGTTGCAATCAAAATGTCTTTAAACCGTTTAAGAAAGTCTGATCGACTTAAATAATCCGTTGTTTCAAGCGTCACAAAGTTAGAAGTTAACGAAATACGCCATTGTTCAGTCTTGTCAATAAACCTCCAAGCCATACTAGATGTCGATTCAAGTCCTTGAGGACCGATCGTAAAGTTACGAGTCTGATCGGGTTGTAAAACAGGATATTGCGATCGAATTGCCTCCTGAAACGCAGCAACAAAGCTGCTTTCCCCAATCGAAAGGATGCTGGGAAAGCGAACCTGTGCGATCACGCGAACCAACGGAGCCTCTTTAAGCGGAACCTCCTTAGGGGGCGATGCAATCAGCGGATTGCCATCAAACACTGTCCTTCATCCTTTGTCTCTCTGTCATTACCGACTTGGACACACGATAGATTTTGAGTTTTATAACCTGAGTATTCCCACTATAAACCTAAAACCCTCATAATGTGAAGTGGAATGTGAAGTAACTTTTTTTAGACTAAGGTCTGGCCGCTGCATTCAGCTCTAGGTTTCCATGTGGACAGGGCAATCGAGCAGATGATAGAGG
>JBAVRC010000424.1:0-2325 GCA_049694615.1 Thermosynechococcaceae cyanobacterium
AACGGCATCTAATGCTTCTAATAAACCCTTGGCTAGGGTTTGAATTTGGTTTTGTGTGGTTGGCGGTATGGTGGCCGGGGCGATCGCCCAACGACACACCGCCTGTTTTTGGTAGGTTTCCACCACTGGATACAATGCCACTTCCCCTTTCGCAGAACGGGCCGCCATGATGGCTAATTCGCGCTCAAAGGGGACAAACTCCTCCACCATAAAGCGGCTGTCTAAATCCGATGTGCCCTGAAACCGTTGCCAAAAGTCTTGCAGCGCGTCAGGGGTCTGCACAATAAAGGTTCCTTGTCCGTCATACCCATGTCGACGAGATTTTAAGACGATCGGAAATTCAAAACCAAGGGCTGTGGGATCCGCTTGGGGAGATAAAGCGGCAAACAACGGAACAGGCAAATTCAAGTTCTGCAAAAATTGCCGTTGTTCATACTTGTCCAGTAGCTTGGCCAAAACCGATAAACTTGGCCGAAAGCAAACCCCTTGAGCCTCTAGTCGTTGTAACGCTGGCACATCGACAAATTCATTTTCAAAGGTAATGACCTGACACCGCTGCGCTAATCGAGCCGTGGCCCCTGCATCATCGACCGGGGCTAAAATCACCGTCTGGTCTTGATCCCAAAATTGACTGCGATCCCTGACGGCTGGATCAGTGGCGTAAGGCGTTTGCACCACAAGACCGATTCCTAAGCCTTGGGCCGCCTCAGCCATCATTTGGGCCAACTGCCCACCGCCAATAACCCCCACCTGAGTCATCCGACCATCCGCAGGAAATTGCCTGCTCTCCATGCTCAACGCTCCAGCGCCAGGATTACTTTACTGTGCTCGTTTTAAGTTACCGGCTGCGACCCAACCCTGAATGCCTTTGGCTTCATCGCTGATATTTTCCCAAACCCCGTCTTCGGACTTACCCAACACAATTACGGTATGGTCAAATTGCACCTTATCCAGAACTTTACCCGTTGATTGCGGCGTATCGCGCACCATCAAATCGCCTTGATACACGACGAGAGCTGGGTAACTGCTATCCGGTGCAGCACGAATATCCAGATCCGCCTTGTTGGGTTGAGCTGCGGCAAAAACAGGCTTGGAGGGGCTACGCGAAAGTTGTTGCAACACCAAGAAGCTACCAACGCCTACGGTGACAATAACAGCCATTAGGCCCAGCAAAATGCCAAGGGTGTTTTGGGCAAGATTAGACCATCGCATAGGGTTTAAATTTGGGTTAATTGGGCGGTTCGAGTTGACGTTGGATGCGCAGACTTAGTGTACTATGCCGGGATGCTAATCGCGCTTTGCCAGATGCAGCCCACTCTTGCAGCGAGGCAACCTGACTTTGGGCGGTACGGGCTAGGGGTACAATTTGGCTGGCCGCTTCCAAAATATCGTCGTGGGTAAAGTCGCGATTTTGACTGAAGCCAATGTGCATGGCTTCGACCAAACTTTGTTCAATTTCGGCCCCGGAAAAATCTGGGGTTTCATAGGCCAAGCGATCCAGATCATAAGCTGCTAAGTTGTGGGGCCGCACCCGACTCAGATGAACCGCAAAAATGGCTTTGCGCTCTTCGTTGGTGGGGAGGCCCACAAAGAAAATTTCGTCAAATCGACCCTTCCGCAGCAATTCCGGGGGCAACATCTGAATATTGTTGGCTGTGGCCACGACAAACACGGGAGAAGTTTTTTCAGATAGCCACGTAATAAAAGTACCAAACACCCGACCAGCGGTTCCGGCATCGCTACGTCCGTCGGCTCCGCCAAAGGCTTTGTCAATTTCATCAATCCAGAGGATGCAAGGGGCTAAGGCTTCTGCTAACTGGATCATTTGGCGGGTGCGGGATTCTGATTCTCCCACCAGACCTGCGAACAACCGTCCCACATCCAAACGCAGCAGGGGCAAGTGCCAATGATGGGCGATCGCCTTAGCGGTCAGGGATTTGCCAGTCCCCTGAATCCCCACCAGCAGCAAGCCGCGCGGATGGGGGAGACCATATTGACGGGCTTGCTCGGAAAAGGCACTGCCCCGCAATAAGAGCCAGTCTTTGAGGTTATCTAACCCACCGATATCGGCAATGGTTTCGCTGGCCGGGTAAAAGTCTAAGATTTGGGTTTGACGGATGGTTTGGCGTTTTTCCTCCAAAATGAGATCCAAATCCTCCGCCCCCAAAGAGCCGTGGGTGGCGATCGCCCGTGCCAGGACCCGCCGAATTCGCTCCATCGAAAGCCCTTGACAGCATCGGGCAATTTCTTCCAGGGTTTTGGCAGGAAGCGAGAGTCCCGTCGTCGTCAGCATCCGCTCAATTTCGAGCTGAATTTCCGCAACCG
>JBAVRC010000425.1:0-3382 GCA_049694615.1 Thermosynechococcaceae cyanobacterium
CTATAAATTTGCTCTAGCTGCGGCGCGGACAATACAGTTTGCATCCTGAGCCAGGGTTTGACGAATGGGTCCAGGCGTCTTGGGATGTTGGGCGATCGCATACCGGGTGAGCCAGTCCAAGGTATTGGCCTGCGTCGCGACAACTGGACAATCTCGATGCAGCAAGGTCAGTAGCGCAATCCCCGACCGTTCCGATTGGCAGTAGTAGTCCAGAACGGCTTCGCGACCGTGGGGAGATTGGGTCCAGTAGCGTTGTGCCGCAGCCGGTAAATCGAACAGTTGTATCAGAATCCGATCCGGGAGCTGCGGATTCTGGGCGACCGCCAAGCGCACGTCCGGGGCAGAATCGCGTGCAAGCTCTTCCAGCACGGTTTCTGGCGTACAGGGGTTTTTCGCAATGGCCTGACGAATCGATTTCTCCCCATGCTGGGCAAGTCGGGATAACACACGCTTTGGCGTTAACTGGCCCTGCGCAACAACCATAAGGATTGTTACATCGGTATCTTCGGACAGTTTTTCCAGCACATGCAGCGGCGGGTCGGGGCGCTGTGCAACAGCTAGACGCACTTGGCGATCGGGGTCTTGTGCTAACAGTTCCAGAAGGAGCACAGGCGCATTGGGGTTTTGGGCCACGGCCAAACGAACCTGGGATACATCGTCCAAGCTGAGCGTTTCCAAAAGCGCCAGGGGAGCATCCGGGAGTTGCGCCACAAAACGTCGGACCATTGGGTTGCGATGCTCGGCCAATTGACCGAGCAATTGCTCAGGCGATCGCCATCCGGCGTCGATGAGCGCGATTAAATCTGCATCCTTAGCCACATAATTTCCCTCGAAGCGATTACCGCCCAACATTCTTTCTGCTAAGTAATATTGATAGTCTTCTCTTTCGATGAACGTTTCGATCAACAGGGTGCGAAAGGCAACATTGGGATGGTTGACCACTGCCACAATGGCCCCGTGATAGTCGGGCTTCCGCAGCAGATCATCCAAAAGACGCGTACTGGCATGGGGGCTTCTAGCCGCCATTTCGCGATCGCCAAATTTAGCCCATTGCTCGATGATGGCAACGGGCGTATTGGGGTGCAATGCGACTGATAACGGCGGCGCATGTTTAGCCAATTTGGCGATGATCTCTGCTGGGGCATTGGGGTCTGCCAGGGGACCCACTTTTCTTGTGCTGTTTTTTTGCCAAAAGGTAGCGAACCATTTTTGCAAAAAAGTATCTGACAAATGTGGATTCCAAAGGGTTTCTTCAATGCAGATTCCACGCCTCAACATCTCTTGCAAGACGGATTCAGGCGTATTGAAGTTTTTAGCCACACTTCCGTAAACGGCCACATCCCGATGCTGGGCAAGCTGCCATAGCAGAAACCCAGGTGTACTCGGATTTTGGGCCAACATCCATGCAACAGAGGAACTAAAGTTTGGGTTAGCCGCTAAAGTTTCGAGGATCCGAGTTGGCGTTCTAGGGTTTCCAGCAACCCGCGATCGCACGGATGGTGTTAGACTTTGGGCTAACGCGGTCAAAATATCCGGTGGCGTTGCTAATGATTCGGCGATCAGTTCCAACCATTTTTGAATGGTCTTATCGTCTTGCAGATCGCGTTGGATCCACTCTGCAATCATAAAGTGAGGAACAACACCTAAATTAACAGCGAGATATAAATTCTTTTCTTGGCGAAAAACTGTTTTTAAGACCTCATTCTTGATGCGGTTTTCGGCCTCATGTTTCCAGTTCTCTGGCATAGCTCCAGGCCAGTTGACATGTAATTTGGCAGACTCGGCAACGGAATCGAAGCGACTCGTGGCCAGTTTTTCTAAGTCTTGAGCGTCTAAATCAGGATTCTGCAAAAATTGTAGCAGCAGCTTGTGATCACCCGTTCTGTTAGCAGCTTCAATGCGAAACGCGAGGGGAATCTCTGGCAGTGTTGCTAAGCTTCGGAGGGTCGGGGTCGGAATGGCCGCGATAAAGTTCGGATCATCGAGCAGCAGTAAGGCAAAGATTGGATTGTCGAATAGCGCTGCCGGAAACTCAATGCCTAGCTTGAGCAGGGCTTCTGTGGGTGTATTCGGATTATTGGCGACAGCTTTTCGGGTTTCGGCATCGTTGCTGCGAGACAATTGCTCTAATAAATCAGGTTCTGCGGCAGAATTGGTTGCAACCCGTCTGGACAAGACAGGATTCAAGGCGGCTAACGTTCGGAGGCGATCGCCCGATGTCTTTGGGTTCCGAGCTTCTTGTTCTTCAGGCGTGAGCGATGCTTGCGCCTGTTCAACGCCAAACCTTTCGGATGTGGAATCCGTCATTGCCATGTATCCATTCCTGATCTTGCAAGGGGGGTGCTTTAGTTAAGATGGGCAAGGATTCAGAATTTATTCCAGTTAGGTCGAAAAAACAGGCATGGACAGAACAGAAGACGGTTGTCGATGTCCTTGGGTCGATCTGAGCAAACCGGATTATGTTGCATATCATGATGTCGAGTGGGGTGTGCCCATTCACGATGATCGCCGTCTGTTTGAATTCCTGGTTCTAGAATCTGCTCAAGCGGGCCTCAGTTGGTACACGGTGCTCCGCAAACGAGAAAACTACCGCTTAGCCTTTGATGGCTTCGACCCAGAAAAAATAGCTCGGTATGGCGAGCAGCATGTTGAAATCCTGCTTCAGAACCCCGGTATTATTCGGAATCGGCAGAAAATTTTAGCGGCTATCAACAATGCCCAGCAATTTCTGGCAATACAAGCAGAATTTGGTCGCTTTGATACCTATATTTGGCGCTTTGTCGATGGTCAACCGTTGGTCAATGTCATCCATGACTTAACCGATTACCCAACCACCAGTCCCGAATCGGATGCCCTCAGCAAAGATTTACGCGATCGCGGGTTCAAATTTTTGGGTTCAACCATCTGCTACGCTCACATGCAGGCCACTGGCATGGTCAATGACCACACAATGACATGTTTCCGGAGACAACAGATCCTTGACAGCTACACCCGTTAAGGCTTCAAAATCTACACTACATCAACATCATTACAAAAAGTCTTTGACTTTTTGAACGGCAACGGTCAACAACAACATGCCGCCAATGAACAGGCTAAATTTGCCTAAATGAGATGGGACATCTACATAAAATGCCTGTCCAAATTTGGTGTAGAGGCCATTAATATTTCCTTCCGCTTCATTAATGGCTTTGTTGTATTTGAGATTCCAATCCTTGTAGACCTCGTTCCAGACCTTGATCTTATCTTGGTAATCTGATAACGCTTTTTGTGAGGCCAACTGTCCTTCCAAAGATTGATCATTCGAGGGCTTGGGTTCCTCCGGCTGTTTCGGCTCCGGTTGATCAATGGCCGGATCGTAGGATTTCATGATTCCGGCAAAATG
>JBAVRC010000426.1:0-5015 GCA_049694615.1 Thermosynechococcaceae cyanobacterium
GCACTGGAAATAAAGAGATTGCGGGTTGAAACCCCTAAGGTTTTCAGGGTATCGAGTTCTTCGAGTAAGATTTTGGGGTCGATAACGGTGCCGGACCCGATAATGCATTCGGTATTCGGGTAGAGAATCCCAGAAGGAATTAAATGAAGCTTAAAGGTCTGGTCATCAACCACCACGGTATGACCAGCATTGACCCCACCTTGGTATCGCACGACGATATCTGCGGAGCGGCTCAGCAAATCCGTAATTTTGCCTTTCCCTTCGTCGCCCCACTGTGCTCCAATTACAACTACGTTTGCCAAAGGTTTTTATCTAAACGCGACAGTTTCACAAACCTTTATTATCCCCACGCTTTGAATATTCTGTCAATGTTGCATCAGGACGCGGACTAGGACGGTGTAAACTAAGCGCGATCGCGCTCAAAGCCGTTCATGCCCAATCCCGACGGGGCAGAGTGTATCCATGGAGTCATAAAATGTATCTGCCGCTGCCCCATTGTGCTGTTAAACAGCAAAACTAAATCCCGTCAGGCATGTACCAATCCCATGGACCCCACCCAAGCAAAGTCACTCCGCGACCTCCTGCAAACACAGCAGATTGCTTCCCTGGGTACCCTTCACGAGGGCCAGCCATCCGTTTCCATGACGCCCTTCGCAATTCTTGCCAGTGGCGACGGGCTCGTCATACACGTGAGCCATCTAGCGACGCACACGAAAGACATGTTGTTGAACCCCCAAGTCAGTTTCCTGGTCATTGCGCCGCCGAATCCAGACGTCGTCGCCCAAGCGACCCCTCGTGTGACCATCCAAGGTCGGGCAATGCCATGTGTGGAATCAACCCAAGGTCAAGAGGCAAGAGCCGCTTACCTATCGAGGTTCCCACAAAGCGCCTACCTGTTCGACTTCGCAGACTTTTTGCTGTTCGTCATCCAACCGATCTCTATTCGTTACGTGGGTGGGTTTGGCCAGGCCACAACCATCACGCCTGAGATCCTCGCAGAAACCTTGTGTATTTGAAGAAAGAAGGTGATGTAGATGCCGATACAATACACCAACAAAAAAGGTCAAATCTTTTATTTGCATCAAGGTACAACTAAAACCGGGAAACCCAAATATTTCTTTTCCATGAAAGGCGATGGGATTTTGGTTGACGAAGTGCCAGATGGCTTTGAAATCCATGAGACACCGAACGCTCAAGTTTTTCTGCGCCGAATAGAGCCAGCAATTATTACGGATAGTGAAAAAACCATAGTGGAAGAGGGGATGAAAATTTATTCTAAATTAAAGTATTATCAGATCGAGATCAAAAAGAATAAAATTATTATATTTCAAGCCGATCAAAATATTGATAATTTGTCAGAGTTGTTTGGTTCCATGCCTAACATAAAGCAGGAAAATTTAGTAAAAATGTTAACTCGATCAATCTCCTATTCGCCAATGATGCGGTTTGTATTAATTGATAAAGTAACACGCGAGTTTCAGGTAGAGAGATATTGTTTTCTGGGGCGAGTAGACGACTGGATTGTCATTGATGCCATGGGACAGCTTCAAAAGTTGGTAAAGAAGTACGTCAAACATTTGGGCCAAGAGTCGTATTACGAGCTATTCTGAAGGAAATGAAGCTGACCACAATTCGTTTACAATCAACTTGCACTACGAGCTTTAGATTTAAACTTTTTACAAGACTGAGTGGATCGTCTAGTTCTTGCACAACGGTGAATATCTAATGGGTTTGGCTCTGTGTTACTCATGCGTTTACTATCGCTGAAAAATGCTGGAGGGCGATAGTGGCACAAGCCGATCAGGGTGCAGCAATTGAGATTCAGGGATTGCGTAAGCATTACGGGCGTCTTGCGGCTGTGCGAGGGGTCGATTTCAAGGTCGATCGCGGCGAAATGTTTGGACTGATTGGACCAGATGGCGCAGGTAAGACCACAATTTTCCAAATCTTAGCGGGGGTGATGGAAGCAACCTCTGGACAGGTACAGGTATTGGGCCAACCCCCGCGAGAGGCTCGCCTCAACATCGGTTATTTAACCCAGCGCTTTTCCCTGTATTTGGATCTGAGCCTCGACGAAAATCTCCGTTACAGTGCGGGACTGCGGGATGTGCCGCAAGCGGCGTTTCAATCCCGTCGTGCTCAATATCTGAAATTGATGAATCTCGATCAGTTTCCTGAACGCTTGGCAGGCCAGTTATCGGGGGGCATGAAACAAAAACTGGCCCTGTGCTGTGCCTTGATTGCGCAACCGACGGTTTTACTGTTAGACGAGCCGACCACAGGCGTCGATCCAGTCTCGCGGCGTGAGTTCTGGGATATTTTGGCCACTTTGTCCGATGGCGGGACCACGATCATGGTAGCAACCCCTTACCTGGACGAAGCCGAACGCTGCCATCGGGTTGCACTTATGTATGACGGCCAGATTCATGAAATGGGCACCCCCCATCAATTGCGCGATCGCCTCAATTTCCATCGCTTAGAGGTTCGGTCCTCTGACCTAACCCAAGTGGAAACGGTGTTACTGGAGGCTAGCACCAAACCCGGTACACAGATTCAGGACGTACAAACCTTTGGAGATCGCCTAGATGTACTGGTCCCAGATGCGCGGTTGGGCGAACAACAAGTCCGAGATTGTCTTGCCCAACACCGCTTGCAGGCTGATTCAATTCGCACCGCTGAACCGACCCTCGAAAACGTGTTTGTCAATCGTCTGCGTCAGCAAGGATCAGACCCTGCCTTTATTCCAGTGCCTAGACAGTTGCGATCTCCCGCCCATTCTCCAGACACAATTGCCATTGGAGCGCGTCAGTTGCGCAAAACCTTTGGCAATTTCCGGGCCGTCGATAACGTGAACCTTCAGGTTCATTTTGGCGAAATTTATGGACTACTAGGCGCTAATGGTGCTGGCAAAACCACCACCATCAAAATGCTATGCGGATTACTGGATCGATCCAGCGGGGACGTGATTTTATCAGGTCAAACTCGAAACCTGCGGAGTCGAGACCTGCGGCGACGCATTGGCTACATGAGCCAGAAATTTACCCTTTATGACGATCTATCCATTCGGCAAAACCTAGAATTTTACTGCGGCGTTTATGGCGTACCCCAAGGTCTCCGTCGCACCAAAATTCATTGGGTTTTAGAAATTTGCGGCCTCACCGATCAAGCCGATATGGTAACGGGACAACTCCCCGGTGGCTGGAAACAGCGCGTGGCCTTTGGTGCATCGGTGATGCACGAACCGGAAATTTTATTCTTGGATGAACCAACCTCTGGGGTGGACCCCCTGGCCCGACGTCAATTTTGGCGGCTGATTGAGGATTTAACGCGCCAAGGCACCGCCGTTTTGGTCACCACCCACTACCTCGAAGAAGCCGAACATTGCAATCGAATGGCGTTTATGGTGTCTGGCACCATTGTTGCTGAGGGAACACCCAGTGACATCAAGACCCATCAACCTGGACAACTGTTCGAGATTGGCGTTGAACGGCCCCAAATGGCCCTAAATTATCTCAAACAACACTTCGCGTCTTGGCGCGTCTCTCTGTTTGGCGATCGCCTTCATGTCGTCCTCGATCATCCCCATGAAGACCTGCCCCGTTTACACGCTCTATTACAGGCTGCACGGTTTGCACAAATCGCCACTCAGCCCATTCCCTTTTCTCTGGAGGATGCCTTTATCGGCATTGTTCAGCGGGCGCAGGCAGACTAGAATAAAGTAAAGAAATATTTCAATCCTTCAGTCAGGCTTATGGTCATCATGTCTGCCGAGGATACCGCTGAGTCGTCTGCCCCTCCAGATTCCAGGGCAAATGGACAGGGGAAGTCCCTAAATATCACAGTCTTTTGCGACTTGGATGGACCGCTCGTCGATGTCTCTCGGCGATACTACAAAACCTATCAATTGGCGATCGCCGAGACGCAAACCCATGCGCAAGGGCGGGGACACCCGTTGTTCTTAACGCCTTTAAGCGAATCCCAGTTTTGGCAAATGAAACAAGAGCGCATTCCCGATGCTGACATTGCCTTTTGTTCCGGTTTACGACACGAGCAAATCGATCGCTTTATCTCCAATGTTCACGATATTGTGAACCAGCCCATTCTGCTCCAGGAAGACCGTTTGCAACCCGGCGTTGCCCAGTCCCTCGCCCAACTCAAACAGCATGGCGCATGTTTATCGGTGGTCACATTGCGGTTTCAGGCCCAAGCGGTTCAATTGTTGCAACAGTTCCATGTCTCCCACTACTTTGATCGAATCAGCGGTGCGCCCGATTGGTTTTCGGCTTATCAGAACTACACAGAGGGCAAGCAGGCAATTCTGGCCGATCTGATTCGCCAAATCCAACCCACGAGGGATCATCCCTGTTGGATCATTGGCGACACCGAAGCGGATGTGTTGGCCGGTCAAGCCCTGGGCCTATCGACCGTTGCCCTGACCTGCGGGATCCGGAGCTATGATTACTTGAAGCGGCTGCATCCCACCACCGTCCAGCGAAACCTACAAACCGCAACACAGTACTTATTGACCCATGCGGTCCCTGCCTGAACAGAACCCGTCAGATTGAAGGGGCTTGGCGCGGGACAAAAGAGTAAGCGCTGTCAGTAAGGGGTCCTGACAGCGCGAAAGCCTTTCAATAGACATCAACCACGGTCTCTTGGCAAGACCACTATGCGTTTTTGACGGTCTTGGCCATGTCCAAATAGGATTTCATATTGGCTCCCGGACGTCGGCGCGGTCCAAAAGCAGAGTAATTGACAGGCGCAGGCGCACTGGTCGTCACCTTCGGTTGCGGCAAATTCATTGCTTGTGCTGCGGCTGGGGCAGCTTGTGTTGTGGCTGGAGCAGCTTGCGTTGCCGGAGCAGCGGCAGTTTTTGCCTTAGGCGCAGCTTTGCTTGCTTTGTCCGACTTCTTAAAAAACGATCCGAGGAAGCCGAATAGACCAGCAAATAAATTTTTGATAAATCCCATAGTGAAAAAATCTCCTGAGCCGTGCGTTTTGAGTCTGATTCCAAT
>JBAVRC010000427.1:0-1884 GCA_049694615.1 Thermosynechococcaceae cyanobacterium
AGCATCACCCCTACGGAGCGACTGGTTCTCAAACTGTAAAGCGGGGTGAAAAGGCAATAAACTGGAAGCCTCATCCGGTAGATGCTGAGCATGAATCGATGGATAGCGAAAGTGAAGCTGTGTCTGAACTGTCGTCAGATCAACCCAGCTAAATCAGGCTGATAGGCTGGAGCCAAAAGGCAAAGGATATTGGGGCAGGCGTTTACGTTCACGACCTGTATGCACTCTCACTAAACCCGGCAGAAAGCAGCATCCTAAGGATTCAAGAACGGGTAGTGCTAAACAAGTAATGATTAATTGTAGTGATGGACAAAATACCAAATCGCTCCAATGTGATTCTGCAAAGATTTAGAAAAGGAAAGAGTCTTTCGCACTAAGCGAGATACCCGCTGCCTTAGAGTGTTGTTGAATCGCTCAATGTGGCTCGTTTTGCCTGTTTCTTTGCCCACTGCACGATGACGTTTGCGAGGAAAGACAATCCCATACGCTGCCCAAAAATCAGTGTAGGCGATCGCGCATTGACGATAGACCGGCGGTAAGGCTGCCCACAATTGGCGGGCGGCGGCTTCATCGCGGCTTCCAATGTAAACCCCCACAATCTCCCGCGTGTCGGCATCCAGCGCCAACCAAACCCACTGCTTGTTCCCCTTATGGTCGACAAATGACCACAATTCATCGCATTGAATCGTTAGCCGCCCCTTTTTTTGGGGCAACTTGCACTTGGCGAGGCACCCTGGCGTATTTGTCATTGACGTAGGTTTGCAGCCACTGTTCAGACACTTGGGTTGCACGAGCAATGCCCGCCAGAGAAATCCGTTCTAGAAGCAATCGGTCAATCAGTTTACGGGTGGCGGGGTCAATCACTTTTTTGGTCGGTTGTTCCACGAACTGTCGTCCACACGGGTGACATTTGAACCGTTGTTTACCATTGTGGATGCGACCATTCTTGACTGTTTGCACAGATGTGCAAATCGGGCAGGCTGGCATGGCAGGTGATAACTTAGAAACTCTACAGCTCTATCATTACATCTTGAGCACTACCAAGATTACTAGCAGCGAAGGCGGAACGTTAGGCAGAAGAAGTCGAAGTTCACTTATGGAAGCCGATATGTTTGCGATTCACACATGATTCCTGGGCAAAATTCCAATCCCCGAGAAGCTTGCACCCTTCTATTGCGAATCTTAACAGATGCTTGGGTAGACAAACCCTTAATGTTATAGTACTTTTGTTCTGTATTATAGGTCAGTACGTTATAGCTGCTTGGACGCTCTATGCGTTGCTTAGCGGGATCTCTTCGTGATGTCAGCTCCAAAGGAATTAGACGTCAAACCAAATTATGTCTTTCAGGAGGCGGTCATGGAATACATCGAAGGCTTTGTACTTGCAGTACCGACAATAAATAAGGAAGCTTA
Organism: Thermosynechococcaceae cyanobacterium; assembly: GCA_049694615.1. Classification (GTDB taxonomy): domain Bacteria; phylum Cyanobacteriota; class Cyanobacteriia; order Thermosynechococcales; family Thermosynechococcaceae; genus JAAURS01. Next base: position 1,414 of record JBAVRC010000427.1, read on the forward strand.
TATCCAGCATGCCCGTGAAGCTGCCGTAGTATTCAAAGAGCATGGAGCCACTCGGTTAGTGGAATGTTGGGGAGATGATGTCCCATCTGGAGAGAAAACATCATTTCCGATGGCAGTGCAGTGTAAAGACGATGAAACCGTTGTCTTTTCTTGGATATCATGGCCCTCACGAGCAGCGAGGGACTCTGGTATGGAAAAGTCATGAAGGACTCTCGCCTGAATAACGAGAGTAACCCAATGCCTTTCGACGGAAGCCGCTTGATCTTTGGTGGTTTTCAAATGGTTGTAGATGAATAAAAGAGTTGATTGGACACAGTTTTCTACCCATCGGACAATGGCGCTTTCAGCTTGACTACCTTGAGGCAAATTAATAATTATTGAGGAGAAATCTCATGGCAAATAATCCTGGAGTCTGGTTTGAAATCTATGTAGATGATTTAGCTAGGGCCAAGCAGTTTTACGAATCTGTGC
>JBAVRC010000428.1:0-7426 GCA_049694615.1 Thermosynechococcaceae cyanobacterium
GCTAAAGGGGGTGTGGCCCTGGCGATCGTACAGCAATTGGGACTTCCTATTCGGTTTATTGGGGTTGGGGAAGGGATTCAAGACTTACGACCTTTTTCCAGTTACGAGTTTGTCGAAGCCCTGTTGAGTAACGAATAGAAAAAGATTAGGGTATCAACTTAATGCGGAACAGCGATACCTCTTTTATCTCCCAACTAACCCCCACTTCGTTTAGCCTCATACCCCAATTCCGTCAAAACTTGCAGCACCTTGTCCCGGTGATCGCCTTGCACTTCGATAACATTATCCTTCACCGCCCCACCCGCACCGCATTGATTTTTCAACTGTTTGGCTAAAGCAGCCAGGGTTTCGGCTGAGCCTTGAAACCCGCTAATGAGCGTGACCGTTTTGCCCTTGCGTCCTTTGCGCGAAGCCTCGACCTTAAGTTGCTGTTGCGACGGCGGCACGTCAGGGCGAGCGGTGGCAGGTTGGGACAGCTCTGTCCCAAATTCACGATAAGTACGGCGTTCTAGGGGATTGGGTTTGGGCTGTTTCATAATGCCAAAGCACAGGACTGACGGATTGCTACGGTTGATTCAAGCATAATCCACACAAACATAAAACAACTTTGTGCCGCTATGACTGAATCTAATCTGTTTTGCCGCATAAAAACTAAATTGAGTTATGGGCCAGGATTTTGTCCAGTTTTTGGGATGGTGCCATAGGTTTTTGCGGTTGATTAAGGGTTCTTTTCCATCCAGGCAATACAGTGTTCCAAGGCTTGATGCATCGTCGGATGGGTCGTGTGGTAACGTCTGCCGTGCCCCGGTAAGACCCACTCGAAAGAATAATCCAGCAAGGTTTTCATGGACTGAATCTGAATCGGCCACGAGTACCAACAAGCCCGACGAAAAGCAATGAGGTGTTGCAGGTCGTCGGACCAAGCCAGATGGTCGCCTGAAAACAAAACCTGATTGCGGTAGAGCAAAACGGTATGGCCCTTGGTATGACCGGGCACAGGAATGAGGGTTAGGTCTGGCTCCAACGAAATGGGGTCAGTTCCGGATAAGGGTTTTTCGATGTTTCGGGTACTAGAAGCGAGATCATCCTCATGGAGAAGGCGATCGCAGCCAAAGTGGTCATGAAACTTTTGGTGATCGGCCACATCGTCGCGATGGGTCAAATAAAGATAGCGAACACCGCCCATCGCCTCCAGGCGCTTCACGAGTGGCGGCGCAAATCTAGGGGAATCGACGAGTATGTTTCCCTCCGGCCTCAGAATCAGATAGCTGGCCGCGCCGAAGGAACTTTCGGCATGGTAGCCGCAATGAAAGACCGTCTCGGTCACGGGGATTGGAAAGCTCTGTTGAACGGCCTGGATATCTTCCGGTTTCTCGACGGTACCGATCGAGGCGGTAGGACAGGCCAAGAGCGCCTGTAGCGCTCGCAAGCGTTCATCCGGTGTCGTGGGCTGATGGAACACCGCCGACTGGTCGCGATCGCTCCGAAAGATATCAGGAGCCATCCAACGGCAGGTATCGCAATCGATACAGGTCCGGTCTACGTAAAAATTACCGGTCGTATTTTCGGTTCGCCGTTGCGAGAGGTGAGCCATGCGCATCTCCTAAAAGATTGCAAAACGGAGCGGAGCTATAGTAATAGCCTAGTTTTTCCCCAAGGCAATGTGTTGAATTTTGCTGAGGATAGACCGGATTTTATCAAATCGTTATGTGGGATCCAGATTGCTGTTGTTGCGGTTTAAAATAAAGTTGGCATTTTCGGTTAAACCGAGACGTTATGCCCTCTATTAACGCAGGAAGCTAGGAATCTATGCCCCGCGCCGACCTCCTTGCACTCACGCTGGACGACCTGACTGTACTGAGCAATCGTGGACTTGTAAAACGGGCGCAGCGAGAACTGGAGTCGGCGGAATTTACCTATCAATATGCTGAATCCGACGATGGCACGGTGACCCTACGGTGGTCCGATGACTTTGACTGTACCCTACCAGCGAATCGTGTGATTTGCGATCGCCATTGCACCTGCACCGCCACCACCATTTGCCGCCATCTGATCCGATCCGTTCTGGCTTACCAACGTCAGTTTGCTGTGCTCACGGCAGATCCCCTACCCGCTGCCCAACCGGACAACGATACATCGGTTGACCCGTCGAACCAACCTTGGAATCCAGGAGAGATCTCGGATTCCGACCTAGCCCAACACTTCAAAGCAACCCAACTTAAACAACTTCAGCGTCAATTTGACACCAACCAAGTCATTGAATTGATGTGTGGCATCAAGCCAACTGCACGACTCCACAGTTCAGGGCATACCCTGCGATTCCTCGTGCCTGGGGATTTGCGTTATACCTACTGCGACTGTGCCGCACCAGCCCCCTGTAGTCATGTGCCACTGGCCATTTGGGCTTTTCGTCAACTTCAGCCCGGTCAAAAGAGCGGTATTATTTCGACAGAAACGCTAACAGAGCCCGCTCCTATTGCGCTCCTGGATGACATTGAAGCTGCCCTCTGCGAACTGATCAAAACAGGGTTGAGAGGTTTATCCGATGCCTTATTCGGGCGCTTGCAACGATTGGAGCAGCATTGTCGCTCTGCGGTTCTCATTTGGCCTGCTGAAATTCTAGTCGAGCTACTGCAAGAATGCGATCGCTATCGCCAACGAGATGCTCGGTTTTCTTCCAGTCATGTTGTTGAGTTAATCGGCGAGCTTTGTATTCGCATGGATGCGATTCGCAATGCGACGGTTGCCGTCCCGCAACGCTTCATCAGAGGCACCCAAAATGATCGTGTTACGGAATTAGGGGCAGCCCGTCTGATTGGCTTAGGGTGTGGGGTACAAACCCATCAACAAAATATCCGCCTCACCAGCTACTTTCAGGATACGGACTCGGGGGCCGTCATGGCTTTCTCTCGTAATTTTACCGATGTCCCATCCACCCAGGCCGAACCGCCGAAGGAATTTTGGCAATTTGCACAAACCAAAGTGCTCAAACAAACTTCGATGGAACAGATTGGCGCAGGACAATTGCTCCTCAAAAGCGGTAAGCGATCGCCTGACTTTCAACTCCTGCCTGGTCGATCGCAAATCATTATTAACCCTCAAACCTTTCAATGGGAAAGTTTACGTGCCCCGCTTCTGGTTGATAATTTTGCTGATCTTCAAGATCGTCTCAGACTGCTTCCCCCTAGTTCCTTAAGCCCCAGAAGGCAAACCGAAACGCTTCAAGTTTTTTCTGTACACCGGGTCAAGTCAGTTGATTTCTGTGTCGTAGAGCAGGCTGTTGTTACAGAACTTGAAGATTCAGTGGGGAATGAAGCAAAATTATTCTTTCCTTATCATCACCGGGCTCATTTAGGTGTGGATACATTGATCTCCAGCCTAACTCAAATGACGCCGCTTTTCATTGCTGGGAACGTTTATCTCAAGTTAAATCAAGTTGTTATTATTCCTATCTCTCTAGTCTTCCAAGCCGATGTGAGTCGAATTCTATTACAGCCTTGGATTCACTCTAATAGAACGCTAATCAGTACGGTTGATCGGGTCAGTAATCTTACTCAGGCAAGCTTTAATTCATCGCGACTATCAATAGAAAGATACTTTAGTTATTGTCTAGAGGTGGTTTCAGAAATAATTTTAGTGGGCACTGAGAATAATGGTGATCGTGCCATTAATCTTTTGCAAAATTTATATAAAATTGGACTTAAAATTGGACTTACCAATCTTTTGGATCCAATTAAACAGATCATCTTACAATCCGATCAAGATGCCCATCCATCTTTTTATGATCAGACTCTAGTTGAATACACAATGCTAAAGTTAATGCTTATTTTAAGACTCTCTCAAGATTATTTGTGTTGATACCATATTGTTTTTTCTAGATCAACGTTCTTTCTCGCTAGCGATAATAATTGCACCAAAAGTCCGTAATGTCTCACTGATGACGACCGGAGCTACGGTGCCTAATATCAAAGCATTTTTATCTTCTAGATCAGTTTCAGACATCTGATTGAGGACAAAAAAACATCGATCTAGCTCCGTAAACTCGCTGTTGGGACTGGACGCAAAGTTAGCGGGATACTCTAGAACGGCTGTAACACCAGCATAGGGGAAGATTTTATAATGGCCGAAACAGCGACGATCTTCATTCGTGAAGTGTATCCACTGGGCTTTTTTGAGAATGGCAGCGGTAATCATTCCTGTGACTGGCATCCCCTGAAAGCGTGTGATCATATTTTGTTCGATTTCAGTAGACTCTAGAGTCTGAATTCTTCGATTCAGTTGGCGGAACGGTTGAAAGATTTCGTAGTCGCTTAAACGTTCTCCCCAAATGGCTCTGGATTCAGATGAGATTTGGGCAGGATGGAGCACACCAATCCTAACCACTTGGGGCAGAACGATATTTTTATCTTCAATATCAGCGTAAGTTCCATCTTCCGTGACGCGAAACGTCGCCAACAGTTGGCCTACTGTATCGAAGCTTCCCCATACTAACCGTTGGGCTAAATTTGTCATGAGGGGATGACGAACAAGCAAGGGTTCAAACTCCTCCAGCGACCAGCGTCGTCCTTCAATCATGGCCCGTTTAAGGCGATCGCTTTGGGTTTTGGTCACATCCTGAATTTGCTTCTTGAGCAGCTTCCAGTCTGCGATCGCCTGAGCTGCTTTCTCGACATCATCCTTAGCGCTGGGTTTTGGCAAGTTGGGCTTCAGCGCCCCTTTACTATCGCGAATCAGGGGCTGGAGTTCTGCTCCCAAGACAACGCTAAATTGTCTGGGGCCATAGTCGAAATTGCGCGAACCCCGTTCATCCAAGTCACAGTCTGGAACGATACGGTCTTCAAGCTGATCGCGGGTGAGATTACGAGACTGGGCGATCGCCTCCATGCACTCCTGCGCTTTGGTTTTCAACCCCTTGAATCTGACCGTTTGCCCAATGCTATAAATTTGCATCAGCGCCGTATCGGTGCCGATGGTACGCAAGCACTCCAACCCCAGCACCGCCCGCTTATGGTGGCTGAGTCCCGGCCACAGACGGATGAAGGGAGCCAGTTTAAACACGGATGCATCTTGACCCAATAGACCAACCGCAATCAAGGTCCAGTTCTCCTTGGCGGGTGCTGCATCTTCGTAAAGCCAGCTTTCAAATAAACTCCAAGCAAATGCCTCTAAGGTTGAAGCAGAAAGATGCGATTTTAAGACACCAATTAAGGGATGCGGTTCAGCAAGGGTACTTTGCTTGAGGGCCAGCAATACGGTTTGGGTTTGCGCTGGATTGAGGCAATATGGACCTAATTTTAAGGGCGAGAGTTCGACAATCTCCAGCCAGGTTGGCAGTTTTGTTTTTTTGCTCAGGCTGGTTTGGGCAAGCGCCTGCGTTAACCATTCAGGCGTCGTTTTTTCATCGAACGGAATTTCTGCAACATCCAAAATGAGCGTGCGAACTTTAACAGCAATCATCTCGTTTTCTTGTTCTAAACAGTCTTGTATCCATGCTCTGTAACCCTTGCGGTTCATCCCATGCAGAAAGGCTTGTGCGGCTTCGGCCAATCGTCCGGTTCCCGCCGCAACCGGGATTAATCCAGCGATCGCCTGTTCAGGATTTTCCCTTAACCACTGCCGCGCCATCCCAGGAGCCTTAAATGCAAGCATCAATTCCAGCACGTAAGGGGCTGCCTCAGGGGCTTTGACTAAGTGGAATCCCTCCAAAATACTGTGGGGAGAAGTAAATTCGGCGAAGGCATTATCGCGTAAGTAATCTAACGCCGCGTATTGGGTATGAACCAACCAGCCTCGAATAGGCTCCGGACGCCCCAGACGACACTGGAGTCGCCGCATGTGATGCTCAACCAATTGTGGGTCGCCCAGCCCGAACACAAGATCTTGAGCTAGCCCAGAGGAATCTCGATGACAAAAGCCATCGGGCCAGCTTTCGATGAGCGATCGCATTTCGTCGTGCATCCCCAGATACGACCCCAGGAGAAAGAGACCAAGGTGATCGCATGCATTGAGAACATGTGGGTATGGCTGCCAATTTGAGGGAGATAATTTTGATTTTAGTTGCGGGTGAAGTGCTTTAATTTCTTCCTGAGAAAGATAGGGTAGAACATATTGTCGAAACCCTTTTACTAGATTTCCGATAATCCGCCAGTCCAATTTTCTATAGATAAAATTTTTGTAAATATTTGTCAGATGAGGCGGCGGCGGTTGAGACTGAAACAAGCGATTATCACTGAGAATAGCAATTAGGGTTGGAGTTGAAAATAGGTTAGCAAGCGGCAGGATTAGTTCAGGAGGACAGGTATAAATGGGTAAAATGGATAGCAGTTCTACAACAAAATCTGGTGAGATATCTACGGATAGTTCGTCATGAGAGAAGGTGTTTTCAATGTACTGATAGAGTTCTTTGTTGGCCATTCTCTCATCGTATAGCCCACTTTTCGATGTTTTGATGGCGCTTATGATCTCTTTTAACCAAAATAGGGATTCTTCATGGCTTAGGGACACAGAAATATTGGCCTCAGACCATCGCCAATGGTAAGTAGGCTTATCGGATATGACTTGCTCTAGACGTGCGATCGCTTCTTCTCGGTTAAAAGGCTTCGGTTCCGGTCTTGGTAAGGGTGCGTGTGGCAAATAGGTAGCCCAGAGCCAATCTTCTGGGTTGAGGTTGAGCGATCGCACTATATTGACAGGATTTTGTGAGGTTCGAGATTCCATAGATCTTGCAGAAGAAAAGTTGAGTCACCAATGATTATTGTCTCCTGCGGGGTGGGTTAAAACCCTCGCCTTCAGGCGAAGGCTTCAGCGCTGTCGGTTAACACGGTAAATGTCCTCGTCAACCCAATAAGTGTCCGCGACAAGAATAGCTAGGATGTTCTCTCAGTAATGGTTACAGCTTTTTTTATAAAGCACCTAGAATTAACAGATAAGTTATCCAAAAAATCATGCAAAAAATTAACATAATAAATGTCTGCAGTGAGAATAGCTAGGATTCTCTTCCAGTAATGGTTACAGCTTCTTTGTAAAGCATGAGCTAGTATGGATAGGTCATCCGCTGATTTGTCCATCAAAATAACACAATAAATGTCCGCCTACTGAGATAAGGTGATTAAGTCAGTTGGAAGCAGGCTTGCCGATGACAATGCCAGAAGCGGATGGACTAAAGCCGATTACAACGGATGATGTCTTGATTTTGAAGGATGAATTCAAGGAAGCAGAAGCTGAGGCAGTCAATGAACGAATGGGTTTGCTAAGTCCAGAGGAGCAAGCTTGGTTGCTGGTATTACAAGAATTGTTGGTAACCTCAAATCAACCAGGCTATGGCAAACGACAGCAAATGGTTGCGCAAAAGCTAGGGATAACAGTTTGCAGTGTCCGTCGCCTGTTGTCGATTAACAAATTATCTGCGTCGTTAACAAATTAAATG
>JBAVRC010000429.1:0-1525 GCA_049694615.1 Thermosynechococcaceae cyanobacterium
GCATCAACCACATCAATATCGCCGGAGACCACTTTCCAGCCCCTAAACCTGCTCGCAATTTCTTGTCCCGGCGCAATCGTGCGGTAGTTTCCGGGGGCCGGAGGATCGGCAGGTTGCTCAAAACTACCATTAACAATGCGTGGCGCTGAGCGTGCAGGACCAACCATACCGATCAAGATCAATGCTGCCGTGGAAATAATGGCCATCCGTCCAATTAGGGGTTTCATAAAACAATACGTGCTTGTTTTGCAGAGTAGGAACGAGAATTCGTTCAGAAATTTTCGTAGGGGCGAAGCATTGGGTTGAACCCATGGGCAAAACACTGAAAACCCTGGACCCAATGCTTGCGCCCTACCCGAAACCCTTAAGCCGCCGCAAATTGCTGAGCGACAAAATCCCAGTTGATCAGGCTGGCGATAAAGGTTTCCATGTAGTCTGGACGACGGTTTTGGTAATCCAGATAATAGGCATGTTCCCAAACATCCATGGTCAACAGTGGAACTTGACCGTGGGTGAGAGGGTTGTCAGCGTTGGGGGTCTTAGTGACTTTAAGAACGCCGCTGTCGAGGACCAACCAGGCCCAACCGCTCCCAAATTGGGTCGCACCGGCTTGCTTGAAGGCGGCTTTGAATTCATCGAAGCTGCCAAAATCAGCACTGATCTTGTCGGCTAGGGCCCCGGTCGGTGTGCCACCACCACCGGGTTTCATGCAGTTCCAGTAGAAGGTATGGTTCCACGCTTGGGCTGCATTGTTGAACACCCCAACCTTGGACGCATCGTTGTAGGTTGTTTTGATCACTTCTTCCAACGCCAGACTATCCAGGGGCGTATCCTTCACCAAGTTGTTGTAATTGGTGACGTAGGCCGCATGGTGTTTGTCATGGTGAAATTCCAACGTGCTGGCCGAAATAAGCGGCTCAAGCGCGTTGTGAGCGTAAGGCAGGGGTGGGAGTTCGTAAGCCATGAAGTGCAATCCTCTCTATTTGACATTAATGAAGTCTGCAAAGCAGGCAACAGGTAATAGGCTTGGCAGATTTCAGCCCAATCGCACAATGGAGCGAAATGGTCACGTATCAGTTGCCCGTGGGCATCCCGACACAATCCTACCAGGGACTGCTCCCCATGCTCCGCAAAAGGCCATTTCTCAAGGCCCACAGTGGTGCTAGGACAATTGTAAACAATCGCAGTGGGCGATCGCTGGTGCGCTGGACTGTCACAATGAGAAAGCCCCACCACACCGCAATCGTCTATGGACAGTTGGAAATCATTGTTTTCCTGGAAAGTCATTCTCTTGTTGGCTTGCTTGGGGTTTATGCCGCTCTCTTTTGTCGCCGAATCGCGGCACTGGGGGGCATCAGCGGTCTTTGGCACGTCGATTTTGGCCATTATTCCGCTGTCAATCATTCTCAGTACCGCGACCGAACGCATTGCGGTGGTGACGGGTCCATCCATTGGCGGCTTGGTCAATGCTGTGTTTGGCAATGCAACGGAACTGATTTTGGCTCTGGTGGCCTTAAGGGCTGGA
>JBAVRC010000430.1:0-4197 GCA_049694615.1 Thermosynechococcaceae cyanobacterium
CTCACTTAGAGACTGCCCTTATGCGCCTGAGGGATCTCATGAACCGTTTTGTAAACCGCATTTTACCTCCTTTATTTGGGAGTAGGTTTCAATTTTTCTCTCCCCAGAGTGATTAAAGAGGGTTAGAGCATAGATTCAGATAAGAAGGTTAAGAATTGATAATAGTTACTATCTTGCAAGATTGATCTGGGCCTATGCGATAGAAATGAGCCAATCCACTTTATCTGAGGGCTGTGGTGTACACACCAGTCTCCGAAACCTTGCGTTAGACTCCTCTGATCTCCCAATTTTGGGCAGGGCTAGGTTTAGGTCATGGCAGTCAAAGAGCCGACTTGAATCATACTGTCCAGTAGAATAACACCAGCAAGGAGAGGCATTCTAAGGATCGTGGATTTAATAATCTCTAGATTTGCCCCTCTCCCGCTGGGAGAGGGAGTCGGAGTTCCCCTTCTCCCAGCGGGAGAAGGGGTTAGGGGATGAGGGGAGTGTAAAGCGAACTGCTTCCAAATTTATTTATGGATGTTATTTAATTTTCGATCCTTAGTTGTTCTGGCAGAAAAACAATTTGTCAGTCATTCAACTCCAACTGGACCTCTGGCAACAGCTTTTTCTGGCGTTTGATGAGGCGTTCGACCAGACTCCTGTGGGGCTGAGGTTGGCGACAGCGGCGGATGCGATTAGCCAGATGGCGGATGTGCTGGCGGCTCGGGCTGAGGCGTTTGGGGTGGATTGGCATCGCAAGCTGGGGGATAGCCCAATGACTTTCAGGCGTTGGATGGGTTGAAAGCAGTAAGGAATGTACTGGGCTATACTGATTCTGTGAATACAGCCATTATTTTTGTACAATGCTTAAATTTCTTGCGACAGAATGTACCATAAACTGATCCAACGCCTGAATCAAATCATTCCATTGACAACAGCACAACAGCAAAAACTTTGTCAAGTCGTACAAGTAGAAGAAAGACCCAAAAATTGGATCTTGCTTGAACAAGATACTATCGCAAACCATATCTACTTTTTAGTAGAAGGTATTGTGCGTTCTTATTGTATCGTCGATGGGAAAGAAATCACCCAATGGTTTGGGGTAGCAGATCACTTTTGTGTGGCCCATATTAGCTTTGCAACCCGTAACCCCAGCCAAGAAACGCTTATTCTGGTAACAGATTGCAAGCTACTCTCAATTAGCTACCAAAACTTACAAGCACTTTTTCAAGAAGATACGATTTGGATTGACCTCAATCGCCGCCTTCTAACCCATTACCATAATGCCCTCCTCCAAAGGGTTCTGTCCTTTCAGACCCAATCCACTCTGGAGCGCTATGAGAATTTTTTGACAGACCATCCTACCCTAGAAGACAAAATCGCTTTGGGGCATCTCGCTTCCTACCTAGGCATGACCCCAGAAACTCTAAGCCGTCTCCGGGCCAGACACCGTAAACGAAAAACACGGTCCACATCAGCAAATTGATTTAAATCAAAAATGGGTTCAGATTTGATTTAAATCAAGAAAAACGCATTTACGGGCTTAATCAACTCGTTTTACGATCATGAGACATCCCTTAGAGACTCCTTCTGTCTCACGATCCTAAATTTACTGCTATGAAACTGGCCTCTCCCTCCACTTCCTTCCAGCCATCCAGCCATCGAAATTCTAAACAGAGTCATCGTCGGGCATGGTTGGCCCTGGCATTGATTGTCCCCGTCGCCAGTCTGGGAACCATTTTATCCATGTTCGTGGCTCCCGGTCCCATCGGACAAATCGCCATTGTCGGATGCGGGTTGTGGCTGTTCGCCTGTCCACTTCTGTGGACCATTTGGGGCGATCGCCAAATCCCATCTCTGCGCAAAACCTTTCGGCCCAAAGGCATTGCCCTAGGTGTTGTTTTAGGGGGGATCATGTTTGGGGCGATCATGGCCTTGTATTTTTACCTCGGTAAGCCCCTGCTCAATGTGGCCGAAATCCGAGCCAAAGCCCAACTGATTGGATTCAATAGTCCAGTCAAACTAGTGCTAGCGGGAACCTATGTTTCGCTTATCAACGCCTTGATCGAAGAATATCTTTGGCGATGGTTTGTCCATCGCAAGTGCGAAGACCTGGTTTCCAAACCACAGGCCGTTTGGCTCTCAGCATTTTGTTTTACGTTGCACCACATTTTTATTTTGTTGGCCTATTCCAGGGATTGGCGAATTGTGGGGATCGGTACTTTAGCAGTCTTTATCGCAGGAGCCATTTGGGCTAGGTGTTTTCAGGTATACCGTTCCGTCTGGCCGGGATACATTAGCCATGCTGCGGCAGATTGCGCCTTAGTTATCATATCTTGGGATGTGTTGTTTGGTTAATGTGCTATTTGGTTCGCCAATTCAGCGCTGCTTCAATCATAGAAACCAACTTCTAGGATTCCAATTTTTTCGTTTGTTTTTGCTTTAGGGCTGGGGTTAAGTGTTCTGGAATTCCTTCCATCTGGATCGCTGAGCATCCCAACTTGAAGGCAAAATCGACGGTTCGCCCTGCCAATAACCCATCGTAAAACCCGATCGCAAATTCTATCGCCGCGCGATCGCCTATCGCTCGTTTCATCCCAACAACAAATGGAATATGCTCTGTGATCGCATCGGCTTGGGTGGCTGAATAGCAGGCATTGAGCAAGACACATTCAACCTCATCGGCAAACAGAGAAAAGAGGGTGGCGATCGCTTCTGTGGTGACCAAATGCGGCTGTCCGGTTTCATCCTCGAACATCAGCCCTTCTGGCTGGGTTTGTTCTTCTGGCAGAGTGGAGAGTTTGCGAGTAGATTGCAACTGATCGTCGGGTGTCTCTACCCCAACCCCATGACCGGAAAAATGGACAATCTGGGGTTTGCAATCCAGTAACGCTCGCCGAACATCCGTGGCGGTTACAGCCCAGCGTTGTTCAATGCGGAACCGATCTCGGTATTGCGATCGCTCTAATCCGGTTTGGATTGAGCGCACTTCTTCGCCCAAGCGCAGCGGGTTGGTTCCCTTTGGGTTGGCGGCTAATACCAAAATAGTCTTGACGGCGGGAGGGGCATCTTTCGAGGTTGAATCCTGGGTGGCTGGTGTCTTCTCGTCTGGGTGGGTCGAGGTTCCAATGGTCACGTTTCCAGTGATGTTGCCGAAGACTTGACCGCCACTCACTTGACCGATGACCTGATTGCGATCGCCAGTTACGGTTTGGATGATTTCTGTTCTTGGGGGAATAGCAGGGCCATCCGCTTGAAGAATTTGGGCGATCACATTCCATAATGCCTCGTCCTGGTCTAGCAGTTTCTTCAACTGCACCCGCAATGCTATCTGCAACTCCCGATCTTCGGGATGGTCGGCTACATCCATAGCAGCTTCCTTTGCGGCCTCTTTCCCTTCCAGCTTGGGACGGAGCTGAGTCCAAATCGCTTGAGCTTTTGCCCACGCGGATTCCCCAAATTTCTGCACACCTGTTTCTGCAAATTTTTCATCGACTTTGTTTCCCGTCTTGAGGAGATGGGGGAGGAAGGGGCTGATAAATGCAGTGAGAGCGGCATAATCCATCGATGTTAATTCCAACGCGAGCGGGATTAAGATTTCCAAGCATACCGTTCGCAGGTTTGTTCGGCTTCCTTGGCAATATCAGTGGTGGGCTGAGCAAGTCTAGTGTGGTAGCGCAACTGCGCGCAAGCTGTATTTAATGAATGCTCCCAGCCAATACCCCAGACCCACACCATTTTGTCATCACTGCCACTGACGATGCGTTTGCCATCGGGACTGAACGCGACGGAATTGACAGAACTCTCATGTTCTTTGAAAGGCTTGCCGATAGGTTTGCCGGTGCTGGCATCCCACACCCGCACAGTTCTTTCATTACAAAAGAGCCAACAACTACTGCCACCGACGATGCGTTTGCCATCGGGACTGAACGCGACGGATCTGACAGGAGCCTCATGACCTTTGAAGGGGTTGCCGATGGGCTGACCGGTGCTGGCATCCCACACCCGCACTGTGTTGTCACCACTGCCACTGACGATGCGTTTGCCATCGGGACTGAACGCGACGGAATTGACAGATCCCTCATGACCTTTGAAGGGGTTGCCGATTGGTTGACCGGTGCTGGCATCCCACACCCGCAGTGTGCTGTCATCACTGCCACTGACGATGCGTTTGCCATCGGGACTGAACGCGACGGATCTGACAGGAGCCTCATG
>JBAVRC010000431.1:0-3417 GCA_049694615.1 Thermosynechococcaceae cyanobacterium
CATGGGAACCACGCTCGTGCTAGCCCTGATTCAGGACACCCAACTCTGCATTGCCCATGTCGGCGATAGTCGGTTGTATCGGGTCACCCGTCGTTACGGGTTAGAGCAACTCACCACCGATCATGAAGTTGGGCAACGCGACATTCGTCGAGGCATTGACCCGAAGATCGCCTATGGTCGTCCCGATGCCTATCAACTCACCCAAGCGATCGGTCCCAGGCCTAATACCGGGGTCTATCCAGAGATACAAAGTTTCACGATGACAGAAGATACGCTGCTATTGTTGTGTTCGGATGGGATGACGGATAATGATTTGCTAGAACGCTCTTGGGAGAGTCATCTCAGGCCATTGCTGGACTTTCTCAATCCGTTAGAAGCGGGCCTCCAGCAACTGGTTGAACTGGCTAATACGGAAAACGGTCACGATAATATTACAGTGGTCGGCGTGCGCATGAAGTTCCAGACAAAAGCAACTTAACCATTTATTAATACAATAGAGGGATAGTAGGGATTTTCGTCTAACTGGCCCGAAGAGGGGCCTTACCTTTCTTTAAAACGGTCGTTGCTGATTTTCATATCTTCTTATTGTTTGCCCTTGACCACTGCATCTTGCCCTAAAACCGATTCCCTGCCATGAACGCGACGGCTATCTCAGCGCCCTCAGATGTTGAACTGCCCGACTGGCTCCAACGCTGTCTGCTACCCAGCGATGATGTTTCAGCGTCTATCGTCGAAACAGACCGTAATTTAATTTGTAAAGCCTTCAATTTCGGCTATCAGCTCCATGAGGGACAACGTCGGGCCTCTGGAGAACCCTATATTGCCCATCCCATTGCGGTTGCCAATCTCCTCCGCGACCTAGGCGGCAGTGCCGAGATGATTGCGGCTGGTTTTTTGCACGACGTGGTCGAAGACACGGACGTAACGGTGGAGGATATCGAAGCCGCCTTTGGCAGTGAGGTCAGGGCATTGGTTGAGGGCGTCACCAAACTCTCGAACTTCAATTTTTCCAGTAAAACCGAGCGTCAAGCCGAAAATTTTCGGCGCATGTTCATGTCGATGGCTCAGGATATTCGAGTCATCGTGGTGAAGCTAGCGGATCGCTTACATAATATGCGGACTCTGGAGCATCTGGCCGATGAGAAACGCAGACGAATCGCTCAGGAAACCCGCGATGTGTTTGCGCCCTTGGCAAACCGACTGGGGATTTGGCACTTTAAGTGGGAGTTGGAGGATTTGTCCTTCAAGTATCTGGAACCAGATTCCTATCGTCGTATTCAGCAGTTAGTTTCCGAGAAACGCACGGATCGCGAGGCCAGTTTGGTCTCAGTGGCTCAATTCCTCCAAAGTCGTTTAGAACCCTTAGGGCTACGGTATTTAGAGATCAGTGGGCGTCCCAAACACCTCTTCAGCATCTACCAAAAGATGTCTCGGCAGCAGAAGGAATTCCATGAAATTTTGGATATTGCTGCTGTTCGGGTCATTGTGCAGTCGAATGACGAATGCTACCGGGTGTTAGCTGTGGTTCATGACTGCTTCCGTCCGATTCCAGGACGTTTTAAGGACTACATCGGTTTGCCCAAGCCCAATCGCTACCAGTCCCTACACACCTCGGTGATGGGTCTCAATGGACAACCCTTAGAAGTCCAAATCCGCACCCTTGAAATGCACCATATTGCTGAATATGGGATTGCGGCCCATTGGAAATACAAAGAGTCAGGCACCTCTTTGCCCAGCAATGTGAAGGACGAAAAATTTACCTGGCTCCGGCAGTTGTTGGAATGGCAAAGCGATCTCAAAGATGCCCAGGAATATCTGGACGACATCAAGGCGAATTTATTCGACAGCGAAGTTTATGTCTTTACCCCTAAAGGCGATCTGATCTCCTTGGCACAAGGCGCAACCTCTGTGGATTTTGCCTATCGCATCCACACGGAGGTGGGCAATCATTGCTGTGGGGCACGGGTCAATGGTCGGATGGTGACCCTCGATTCGCCCTTGAAAAATGGCGACATTGTGGAGGTGATGACGCAAAAGAGCGCCCATCCCAGCTTAGACTGGCTGAACTTTGTTACCACCACCACCGCACGCAATCGGATTCGGCAATGGTATAAGCGATCGCGTCGGGAAGAAAATGTCTTGCGCGGTCGCGAAATGCTGGAAAAGGAACTGGGCAAAAGCGGATTCGATGCGTTGCTGAAATCCGACCCCATGCAATCGGTTGCAGAGCGGTGTAACTACCAGTCTCCGGAAGATTTGTTGGCTGGCTTAGGCTACGGCGAAGTCACCCTGAATCTGGTGGTCAATCGTTTGCGAGAAACCATTCGCAAGCAGCAGCCCTCTGCCTTGAAGGGAGACGTTGGGATTGCGGGGGAATCAGGGGTCAATCCCCCGTTGCCCACCCCTGCGGCTAATCGGACTGTGTCCCAGGTGACGACAGTTACCGACGCGCCCATTCTAGGGGTAGAAGGGCTGATGTATCACATTGCCGGTTGTTGTCATGCGGTGCCGGGGGAACCCATTATTGGTGTAGTCACCCTCAGTAGTCGCGGTATTTCGATTCATCGCCAAGGCTGTCAAAATGTGGATCAGGTCCCCGGCGATCGCCTGATCCCGGTCAGATGGAATGCCAAAACGCCTCCCAATGGTCGTCGACCCACCTACCCCGTTGAAATTCAAATCGAAGTGATGGATCGGGTGGGCGTGCTCAAAGACATCCTCACCCGTCTCACCGATAGCAAAGTCAATGTCCATAATGCGCAAGTTAAGACCTTCCCTGGACGTCCAGCCCTCATTCATTTGGGCTTGGATATCGAACATTGTACGCAACTCGAGCAAATCTTAAGCCAGATTCGCAAAATGAGCGATGTGCTGAACGTGCATCGTCTGAACCAGATGCACGACTGAAGATAGATAGCGATTTCAGATACGCTGTCTTGTCCCCCTTTGCCCTTTTGCGTCAGGGCTGGCAGAATAGGGGCAGCGTTATGTTTTGCCCGTATAGCTTCGAGAATCGGACCCTTCCATGATTGGACAACCTGAATTTGTCGAAAATCCAGAAAATCGCTGCCCCGTGATTTTATTGGTAGATACTTCCAGTTCAATGGCTGGCGCGGCAATGGACGCGCTGAATGCAGGATTGACCACCTTTCGGGAGGCTGTTTTGCAAGATGAACAAGCCGCCTTGCGGGTTGATGTGGCCATCATCAGTTTTGGCCCCGTCGAACTGGTGCAGGATTTTGTGACCATTGATCATTTGATGCCACCTCAACTCGTGGCCAATGGATTAACGCCCATCGGCGAAGCCATTAACTATGCCCTAGATTTACTGGAAACGCGTAAAGCAACCTATCGCAACAACGGGATTCAGTATTATCGGCCTTGGGTCTTTTTGATCACGGATGGCGCACCCAACCC
>JBAVRC010000432.1:0-2753 GCA_049694615.1 Thermosynechococcaceae cyanobacterium
CTCCCATGGACACAGACTTTTCCTATTTTGACAACCCTTGTTGCATAAGCCTTTGGATTACTTCTGTCCGTCAGTCAGCTTAGGTCCATTTCATTCTGGTGAGGAATCAAACGACGGAATATTCAATGTCACTCGATGTGACTGAATTGCTGCTTGTAAATGTCAATCCGCGATAGCGGAGTTGCTGAACGGGCTTGGGTACAGGGTTGGCCATCATGAAGGCTGGCACAATTTCAAAGGTCAAGCCGCGATAGCTCAGGCGCTTGCCCAGCAACTGAAGCATTTCTGCGGGGGAGCGGGCCGGAACTGGATTCTGTGGTACGTCATAGGTCAGGCCACGATAGATCAGTTTGTGGGTCGGTTCCACCGCAGCAGGTTGCTCAGTAGCAGATTGAACTTGGGGATGGTCTATGAGTGGAAGCATGACAAAGCACTCCTTAAATTGTGGGTATTGAGCGAACTGCCTATGGGATTAGACTCTTCGATTTAAGGGATGCAGTCAGCCTGAGAAAGTCTTAAAAAGTCAGACGTTAGATTTTACGATGAAGATGAAGTGCTGCATATTCGAGTGTTAGACGAAGCCCTATAAGCGTGTGAATCCCCTGAATAACGGACAACTCAATCTCTTTGACCAGCCGTCTACCGTAGTCCACGAAGCAATGCCCATTGCGCCAGACGATTGTTCTAATTGCGGTTTTACGGTAGGGGAGCAAGTGCAAATCCTCCGAGCTACAGCCCCGCTTGAATACCTGAATGGCCAGAAGGCAATTGTTGAAAAACGGATGCCTGGGGCAGTCGCTGTCAAAGTTGAGGGAATTGTGATCGCATTGGTATTACAACCTGACGCGATTAAAAAGTGGTCTGCTGTCAATTCCTACATCGATGCAACGGAAGAGGTCGAATCGGCGAACTTAATCGTTGTAGGAATGCAGGTCGAATGCAGTGCGGCTTGTCTAGGTCGAGTCGGGATTGTACGGCAAATTGGCATGCATTTCGGAGGAATGGTTGCGTGGTTAGATTTTGGGGCAAGGAAACCGCTCTATCCAGCTCCAATTGAGACGCTAAATACCATTGAGTGAACACAGAAATACGGAATAGATTCAGCACATTATAGAGATGATATTCCCTGATCATAATTCATTGAAATTATCAAAAGTAATTATCAATAATTACTATAAAAATTATCGTAGATTGTGATATATTATTCTCACCACGCAATCGACGCGCAACTATTTACCGATTGCGATCGCCACAGTACAAGGAGACAAATCATGAACTTCGCTACAGCATTGGATATGCCCAGTTGGAAGGCTGAATTCCAACACTTTAGTTATCAGGTTATTCGTTACACGCCCATCGTTTTCATGGCTTTCAGTAAAGCCTTTGCCCCTCGGATATTTGAAACTTTCAAGGGTTTATCGCATTACTACATTCAATGCGGGGAGGTTGCTGGACAATGGGCCATGAATGCAGCCGGAATCGAACACAACCCGCTGCAAGCCGCCGTTCGCAGTTCATACGCCGAATTGACATCGGCTGAAGCAGAAGCAACTTATGCCCGTTTGAATCTCTTGACCCGCGAGACGGTAATGGACGGCATTGTGCTTGGACTGTGCGGGGTTGTGGCCATTGCATCGGGCATCGAATTAGCCACAACTGCCTACCGCAAAGGGGTGGCACTTTACGAATACTTGCATAATCGCTTTGCCCCGCCTACCCCTGAACCTGTCATTCTGCCTACCGTTGCCTTGGCGTTGGCATCTATTTCCGAACGGCCCCAGTCCGACGAAACGGTTAAAGCCTTGACTGAAGAGGTGCAAAACGAACGCCGCTTTATCGCACAACTTGATCTCTTGGATGCCACAGCACTGGACGACATTCGCGGTAAGGTTGATGACGCGGACTCTGGGTGCGAAGCTTTCGCCCAGATCACTGCTGACCATCTCAAGACAGCGCGAGCAGCTTTGGCTTTGCGGATGGAGGGCGATCGCATAGCCCAGGCACAGTTGGCTTATACCGTCGATCAAGCGATTGCATTAGCAAGAACCGCAGTCGGTCAGCCTGTATCCCAACCGGGAGATGAACTGGCCGCGTTGTTGGATGTACCCGGAGCCAAGGGCAGTAAGCGCGGAACCAGCCGCAGCAAACGCACGACGCAGACGAAGACGGGGGCAGGGCGAACTCTAGGTGAGAAGCGATCGCGCAAGGCAGTAGATGCCTAATCTCTTACAGTCCGGTTTCCCGATTGGTTTGGGGAACCGGATTGGGAGAGGCGATCGCATGTCCAACTGTGCGATTTAACCTCGATTAGATTGAAGCCAGTTAGTCAAATCGCCAGGACTGGAAAAGTCTAGAAGTGCTTCGCCCAACGCTTCAAGCTGGGGTAAATTCAGTTCTTGGACCTGTACTTCGGTATCAATTGGGAGTGTTCCTATGCGACGTGCCAAAAGGCGTAAAACGAGTGATCGCGCTTCTTCGGTTCTGCCGCGCAATTCATCTTCTTGCCGACCTTCTTGCCGAATTTCTAGATACCAGGGAGAGTCACGGAGTACTGTCACATCCCACCTCATAATCTGCCGGACCAGTTCTGTGTCCAGGACAAAGCTGGCGAAGAACCCTAACAATGATTCTAACTCAACCAATTCCTCATTTTTTTGAAGTTGAACCAAAGCCCGTCTGACGGTCTGCTGATTTCCGCCGTCTTTCAAAATTGGGACAAAGGGCAACAACGCATCCAACGATTGCGCGAAAAC
>JBAVRC010000433.1:0-2599 GCA_049694615.1 Thermosynechococcaceae cyanobacterium
GCAATATAGTTGTGCCAAAAAGCGTATTGGCCATAGCGATCGCACTCTTATCCCGTACTCCGAAACCCGCTCCAGGACATCGCCTCACAAAATAGAGTACGGAGAATACTTCAATGCCCTCAATGCCTTTTGCAATTGAGGCTGGGTTCCCTATTACCAATGGGCCAGCCTTCAATCCCCCTATCCAAGCGCCTCACAGGCTGGAATGGTTGAATAGCGGCGTCGCACCGGATATCATTGCCCTCAACGTCTTGAGCCTGAGTGGCGATGCCGTCTACGATTACCTGTGCATCTCCCCAGACCTAGACCGTCTCAATACCGGACGCCTGACGTCCAAATGGCTCAACCTCTATACCTCCGCTGCTGCCGGAGGATGGTGGTGCAGCGGTCTCGACCCCCTCAATAACTGGACCCCAATGGAGTGGGGATGCTTTAAGCCCAATACCCCGCGTCTCAGTACCGATAAGGCCTATAAACGCAAACCCATCAAATACGAGCATCCCCCCAAAACCCCCACCCAAGCCTTTTTCCTGCGCGTCTCCTGGTCGGTCGGTCTCAGCATCGCCCGTAACCTCGGTTTTGAAGACGAATACATGGCTCGTCTCTATCAAACCTTTAGCATTCCCTTTCTCGCACAGGTGATCACCCAGTTACCCGATATCGCACAAGCCGAAGACACCGGGTTTTGGGCCTGGGTATTAGAGCGCAATCTCTCGGTGGTCATCGTCGAAGGGGCCAAGAAAGCCGCCAGCCTCTTGAGTGCCGGATATGTGGCGATCGCCCTGCCAGGGATCTTCAACGGTTATCGGGCCAAGGACGAACAAGGCAAACCCATCCCCCCGCACCTCATCCCAGAGCTACTGCCCTTTGCCACATCGGGACGACGCATTACCATTTGCTTCGACCATGACGAAAAGCCCAAAACCGTTGCCAATGTTGCAAAGGCTATCCAGCGGTTAGGTCTGTGTTTCGAGACCTTCCATTGTAATGTCCATGTTGTCGATCTTCCCGGCCCAGAAAAAGGCGTGGACGATTTCATCGTGAGCCGTTCTGCCGCCGCATTCCATGTCCTCTACGACCTAGCCTATAGCCTAGAGCATTGGAAACTCGCCTATCGTCTGCAACAAACCCTCACCTGGTCGCCATCGGTGCAAATCTCCCAAGCCGACTTAGCCACCCTACAAATCCAGGATTTGCCCGATACAGGCATTGTGGCGATCGCCTCGGCCAAGGGAACCGGAAAGACCAAGTTCATTGCCGAACAGGTCAAGGATGCGGAACAGGCGATTTTGGCCAGTCACCGGGTTGCCCTAGCGCGGCACCTCTGTCATCGTCTGAACTTCGACTATCGGGGCGACATCGACAAAGTGAAAGGGGGCGACTTTATTGCCGGAAGTGCCTATACCTTCCGTATCGGCACCTGTGTCGATTCCCTGTTGGCCATTGACCCCGAAAAGTTTGCAGGCTGCGACTTCATCATTGACGAAGTATGCCAAGTCCTACGACACCTCTTAACCAGTTCCACTTGCAACAAGGACGGCAAACGTCCGGCAATCTTGGCCCGATTCCGCGCCTTGATTCAATCGGCCAAACGGGTGATTGTCGCTGATGCCGACCTCGATAATGCCACCCTGCATTACCTCCAAGAACTACGACAAGACGAAACTCCTATTTTCCTCATCCGCAATGACCATGCCGGGGCCGGGTATCCGGTTCTCTTTGTCGAAGCACCTGACCGCACCACCCTTTGCGAAAAGCTAATCCGGGATATCGAAGCGCAAGAACCGGGACAGGTCATCTATATGACGACAGACTCCAAGACCGCAAGCAAAACCCTCTTTGACCTCATTGGCAAAATTGCGCCGGACAAACGGGTGTTGCTCATCAATTCCGATACCAGCGGTGGGGAGGACGAACGCGCTTTTATTGCAGACCCGGATGCCGTTCTCAGACGCAACGAATATGACCTAATTCTTTGTTCGCCTTCGGTGGCCACAGGCACTTCGATTGAAGTGCAAGACATTATATGGAAGGTGTATGGCCTTTTTATGGGGGTCTCTGGCACCGATGCAGATATGGCCCAATCTCTTGCCCGTGTGCGTCAACCCGTCGAGCGGATCGTCTGGTGTGCCCCCAAGGGGCGTAATTTCTCTCAAGTCTCGCGCTCGGTGAATCCTCTCGAACTGAAGGGGCACCTGTTTGAACGGACCAGCGTATCGGTGGATCTGATTCGTTCTTCCCTCAAGGCAGATACCTTGAGTACCTTAGAACTCATCGACTGGGCTAGCGACCCGAACATCCGACTCTTTGCCCAAATCAGCGCGGCCCAGAACTTTTCCATGCACCATCTGCGCGATGCCCTCTTCGTGCGGCTTAAGCACGAGGGCAATCAAGTCTTTATTGAACGCGCTCCAGGATCTGTGACCATGAAACTTTTGTTGCAAGAATCCCGTGAGGCGATCAAAGTGGCTGATGCCCATGCCATCCTCAATGCCAATGATCTTGCCAGTACCCAAGTCTCCGCTTTGGAGCAAAAGGAAACCACATCTCCCGAAGAACAACGGGCGATCGCCAAGTATTACCTCAAGGAGTTTTATGG
>JBAVRC010000434.1:0-3381 GCA_049694615.1 Thermosynechococcaceae cyanobacterium
ACGCAAATCGAACTTCCTCTCGACCGACTTTATCCTCTGACATTCTGCCTATCCCATCCAGACTCCACCTGTCCTTCAGTGGAAACTGGACGATGCAACGACTATTAAAGCTCGCCTTTGAGCCATAGAAGACTGAATCCAATCCAAATGTATGGCAAAAAGGAAGCGCTGCGATGAAACCCTTAACCCACCGCACCAAGATTGTTGCGACCATCGGACCGGCAAGCGATTCTCCCGATATGCTTCGGAAGATGATGCTGGCGGGAATGAATGTGGCACGACTCAATTTTTCCCACGGTCGCTATGAAGAGCATTCTGCTCGAATTGAGCGGTTACGATCTGTTGCCGCCGATTTGGACTTACCTCTCATGCTGCTCCAAGACTTGCAAGGTCCCAAAATCCGGGTCGGCGAGTTGCCTAAGCAAGGCATGATATTGAGGAAAGGCGACTCCCTTGCTTTAGTGCCGATCGCCGACTATATGGGACAACCGTATTCCGTCGGGATCGACTATCCTTACGTGGCCGAAGAAGCCGAACCTGGCACTCCGGTGCTGTTAGACGATGGTCTGCTAGCACTGCGCGTCGAAAAAATTGATGGGACTGCGGTCCTGTGTCACGTGGCCGAGGGCGGATTGCTTAAAAGCCATAAAGGGGTTAATTTTCCGACCCTCAATTTACGCCTGCCGTCGATTACTGAGAAAGATAAGCGCGACCTAGACTTTGGCATCGCCCAAGGGGTCGATCTTATTTCCCTCAGCTTTGTCCGACAGGCGGAGGATATTCAGTGCTTGAGAGCGCTCCTGCACGAAAAAGGAGCCAATATTCCGGTGCTCGCGAAGCTAGAGAAACCGCAGGCGATCGCCAATCTGGAGGCGATTGTTGAAGCATGCGACGCCATCATGGTGGCACGGGGCGATTTGGGGGTCGAGATGAGTCCCGAGAAAGTACCGCTGATTCAAAAGCAGATTGTGCGCCTGTGCAATCAGAAAGGTGTTCCGGTGATCACGGCCACACAAATGCTCGATAGCATGATCCGCAACCCGCGACCCACCCGCGCTGAAGCCAGCGACGTGGCCAACGCCATTATGGACGGCACCGATGCCGTCATGCTCTCCGGGGAATCTGCCGTAGGCGATTACCCCGTGGAAGCCGTCAAAATGCTGGCCCGTATTGCCTCGGAAGTCGAGCCGTCGATTCAAGTGGTCAACTATCCGCCCAATCGCAACGACGATACGAATGCCATCAGCGAAGCATTACACGCAATCGATGATGCGGTCGATCTGCAATGCATCGTGGCTTTCACCGAAACAGGATATACGGCAAAACTAGCTTCCGAAGAGCGACCCAAAGCAACCATTGTCGCCTATACGCCCGACCCTAAAATTTATCGCCAACTCAGCCTCAATTGGGGGGTCAGACCGATCCTTCTGCAACAGGTGCAGTACGATCTCTCTGCCGTTCTAGAACAGGTCGAAGACGATTTAATGGCGCGACACTTTGCGGCACCCGGCGATAAGGTATTGATCATGGGCGGAATTCCATTTGGCAAAGCCGGCAGCACCAACTTCCTCAAAATTCACACCATTGCACAGCATCGGGAATAAACCTCAGCTATAAGCCGGAAAGGAGACAACACAATGACAGCGACAACCGAGACCTGGATGACCGATCCCGCTTACGACATTCTGCGCTCCGAACGTCAGACGCTGAAGTCTTTTTTTGAACCGCAATCGATCGCCGTGATCGGAGCCAGCGAGTCACCCGGCAGCGTCGGCAAAACCCTCCTGCGCAACCTGATTCAAAATCCCTTTGGCGGCACGGTGTTTCCCGTCAATCCCAAGCGCAATAGCGTCATGGGCGTCAAAGCCTACCCCAGCATAGCGGACATTCCCGATGCTGTAGATTTAGCGGTGATTGCTACCCCCGCCGCCACAGTGCCGAGTCTGGTTCGAGAATGCGTCGCCACCGGGGTCAAAAGCGCTATTATTGTCTCGGCAGGATTTAAAGAAATTGGGCCAGAGGGAATTGCCCTAGAACAGCAAATCTTAGCTGAGGCACGGCAGAACGGGCTGCGGATTATTGGCCCCAATTGTTTGGGGTTGATGAACCCTCATTCGGGATTGAATGCGACCTTTGCCAGTGCGATGGCCCGTCCCGGTAATGTGGGGTTTATCAGCCAGAGCGGGGCGCTGTGTACGTCCATTCTGGACTGGAGCTTTCGCGAAAATGTGGGCTTTAGTGCCTTTATTTCCATCGGCTCCATGCTGGACGTGGGCTGGGGAGATTTGATCTACTACTTGGGCGACGATCCCCACACCCAGAGCATTGTGATTTACATGGAATCCATTGGCGATGCGCGTTCCTTTATCTCGGCGGCGCGGGAAGTGGCGTTTGCGAAGCCCATTATTGTGATTAAAGCTGGACGCACGGAAGCCGCTGCCAAGGCATCCGCCTCCCACACCGGCGCGATGACCGGGAGCGATGATGTGCTCAATGCCGCCTTTAGACGCTGCGGCGTGTTGCGGGTAACGCGGATTTCCGAACTGTTCAATATGGCAGAGGTGCTTGCGAAGCAACCCCGTCCAAAAGGGCCGCGTCTGACCATTATCACCAATGCGGGCGGCCCCGGCGTCTTGGCCACGGACATGCTGGCGACCACGGGCGGAGAGTTGGCAACGCTCTCCCCAGAGACGACGGAGCGCTTAAACGAGGTGTTGCCCCCCTTCTGGAGCCACGGCAATCCAGTGGATATTTTGGGAGATGCGACCCCAGAGCGCTACCTCAAAACAGTGGATGCCGTCCTGCAAGACCCCAACAGCGATGGGGCGTTGGTGATTTTGACGCCCCAAGCCATGACGGAACCCACCCAAATTGCCGAAGAACTGAAGTCCTATCTAGAACAGCACCCCCAAGAAGGGCGATCGCCCAAACCCATTCTCGCCAGTTGGATGGGCGGGGCGGATGTGCTCGCAGGAGAGGCCATTCTGAACAGCGCTAGCATCCCCACCTATGCCTATCCGGACTCGGCGGCGCGGGTGTTTAACTATATGTGGCAGTCCAGCTATAACCTGCTCGCTTTGTACGAAACCCCCAGTCTGGCGGACGATGCGGATGGATCGCCCGATCGAGAGGCGGTGACAGTCATTTTAGATAGGGCACGGGCAGAAGGGCGCACCCTGCTAACGGAAACGGAATCTAAGCAGGTGTTAGCGGCCTACCATTTGCCGACGGTGCAAACCCTAACGGCTGCAACCGTCGAGGAGGCGATAGAGCGCGCAGACGCCCTAGGGTATCCCGTGGTGCTCAAGCTCTGGTCGGAAACCATTACCCATAAAACCGACGTGGGTGGGGTACAGCTTAACCTGGGCGATCGCGAGGCCG
>JBAVRC010000435.1:0-4496 GCA_049694615.1 Thermosynechococcaceae cyanobacterium
GAAATTTCCGAAAGACGAGAAGTCGTTGGCTGAGAAGACAATTAGGGCATGGATTTACCACGCAATCTTGCCCCTGATCGTGGCCGGATTGTATGGGTTTGGCCTTGTATCCCCACTGACCGCCGCCGCAATGGGAGTCGTTCTACTCAAATTTGGCCTCATCGTCTGGCAACAAGACTGGTATCGCACCACACCCATCAAATTTGTAGCGATGCTGGAAACCCTCTCCGCACTATTGTTTTTGGGAATTGTCTCAGTTTCCATACTTCCCGCACATGTACCGATCGCTTTGTAAGTTTTCCGAACACGATAACGTTTTGCCCTAACTCAATATGGGAGCGACAGTGATGGTCGATTCAACCTTAGATATTCCAATCCCAAGCCGATCAAGACGGCTCAGTTTGCCCGCTTGGTTGGTTTTAATATGCATCATTACCTTTACCGTGTTGATCGGTGCCGGAGCCGCCATCTGGAAAAATGCGCCGCCCATTCCGGTAACCATGAGTTCTCCCCAACAGGAAATTATTCTGACCCAAGCGGATATCCAGCATGGGCAAGAAACCTATCTCGGACGTGGGGGACAACATATTGGCAGCATTTGGGGGCATGGTAGCTACCTGGCTCCCGATTGGACCGCCGATGTTCTCCATCGCTGGGGATTGGCCACAGCAGGGGTGCTAGCCCAGAACAATCCAGACTTCTCTGAGGCGGATTTGCAAGCCCTTCCAGCACCAGATCGCGCCAGTTTGCAAGCCCAAGTGAGCGAACAATTCAAAACCAATCGCTACGACACACAAACCGGAGAACTATTACTGACCGCTGCCCAAACCCAGGGGTTACAGCACGTTTTTCAGGATTATCGACAACTGCTAACTCATGGTTCTCGCATCCACTCCATTCCCGATGGCTGGTTCCAAAACGAGCAGCAAATTCATGATGTCACTGCATTTTTTGCCTGGACATCCTGGGCCGCAGCGGCCAATCGCCCCAATGCACCGTTTTCCTACACGGCCAATTGGCCCCATGATGAACTGATTGGCAATCAACCCCCAGCGCAGTTTGTGGTCTGGTCCATTGTGTCAGTTGTGGTCCTGATTGCGGCGATCGCCCTCTTCCTCACCCTCTATCTCACCCAAATCGAAGCCGATGAAGTGCTGACGGTGGCCCAACGGCCAGCACTTCGTCTAGCGACGCCGAGCCAGAAAGTCGCCAGCCTGTTTTTTGGTGTGGCCATGGCTTTGTTTTTAGTCCAGATCGTCATGGGCATGATCACGGCTCACTATGCCGTGGAAGGGGATGGCTTTTACGGGATTCCGTTGCAACAATACTTACCCTATGCTGCATCGCGCACCTGGCACCTCCAATTGGCGATTTTCTGGATTGCCACCTGTTGGTTGGCGGCTGGACTCTATTTCGCACCCCGTTTTGGGCAACACGAACCCAAGCGACAAGCTTGGGGCAATGCGGGTTTACTTGCCGCGTTAACCCTTGTCGTCGTCGGATCTTTAGCTGGTTCCTGGTCTGGGATTCAGGGAATTTTGGGCAAGTACAGCTTCTGGTGGGGACATCAGGGCTACGAGTATGTGGAACTGGGTCGGGTGTGGCAACTGCTCCTGATTGGCGGGATGGTGTTCTGGCTCTGGCTGATGTATCGAGCGCTCAAGCCTGCCCTGAAGCACGATGCGGATCGCACCGGACTCAACCATTTCTTCCTTTATAGCGCGATTACGATCCCGCTGTTCTACTCGGCGGGGTTGATGTACACCAATCACACGCCGTTGAGCGTGGCGGAATACTGGCGTTGGTGGGTGGTGCATCTCTGGGTAGAAGGATTTTTCGAGGTGTTTGCCACCGTGACGATCGCCTACCTCTGTAGCGAGTTAGGCTTTCTGAAAAAGTCTTCTGCCCTGCGCGCCACCTACTTAACTACTATTTTGTATCTTGGGAGTGGCGTAATTGGCACTCTGCATCATCTCTACTTTGCCGGAACGCCTGTGTTCATCTCGGCGATGGGTGCAGTGGCCTCGGCGTTAGAAGTCGTTCCGCTCACGCTGATTGGCTTTGAAGTCGTCAAGACTTTACGTCTGTCTCAGGAAGCAGAAGGCTTCTATCGCTGGCCGCTAAGATTCTTTCTGGCAACCTGTTTCTGGAACCTGTTAGGCGCTGGGGTCTTTGGGTTTCTGATTAATCCGCCGATTTTTCTCTACTACTCCCAAGGACTCAACACGACTCCGATTCATGCTCACTCGGCTCTGTTTGGAGTGTATGGCTCTCTGGCCTTGGCCCTCATGTTGTTCGCCCTGCGCGAAATTGTGCCGGATCGGGACTGGAATGAAAAGCTGCTGCGGTTCTCTTTCTGGTCTTTGAACGGAGGATTAGTCGCCATGTTGGTGACTGGGTTGATTCCTAATGGGTTCTACCAACTCGTTCAATCCATCAATCATGGCACTTGGTATGCCCGCAGTGCTGAGGTGATCGGTAGTCCCTGGATGCAGTGGACTGTCTGGCTGAGAATTCCAGGGGATATTATTTTCAGCTTTGGCGCGGTGGCTATGGTTGCGTTTACATTACTGGCAATCCCTTCCGTGTTTCTGAATCCAACGCAGAATCCCAAAGGTGTTCAGCATTCATAGAGACGGGTCTGGAGTGCGATCGCCTTTACCAGATGCGATCGCCTCCAACCCTTCCCCATCCAAGATCGCGATCTTGCCGCCCCGATGGTAGGACACTATCCCTTGCAATTGCTTAAACAAACGGACACATTCTTCGTAGGTAATGCCAATACTGCGCGCAATTTGGTAATAGGACAGAGGGACTCGCAAGCGATCGCCCTCTATGCTGGTTTCAGTCCCCTGCTCTAGCGCCGTATATTGAATCAAGCGTGCCATGCGGACAATCGCCCGCTCTGAAACTAATCCATGGACCACTTCATGGAGTTGCTGCAACCGTTGATTAAAAACCACCATGATTTTTAGCGCAATCTCTGGGTTGCGCTGAATGGCCGTCAGCAAGGCATCCCGTTCAATGGTTAAAACCTGAGCGTCCTGTAGGGCAATGACCGTCGCTGGAGCCATGCCGTCTCCTAATAACGCTGGAGCCGCAAAAATCTCGCCCGCCGTCAGGGTTCGCAGAATTGTTTCTTTGCCCGTCAATGCCGTTTTGGTCACTTGTAAGGTGCCGCTGAGCAGTGCGTATAGTTGGGTGGGGAGGCGATCGCGTTCATGCATGACAATCTCTCCTTGAGCGTAGGGCTGGATCCGGGTGTGGGGTTGTAAATCGACCCACTCTGGAGCCGTCAGATTGGCAAACACTGAAATCTGAGCCAGTTGCTCAAGGGTCGCCTGCATCATCTCTGCCATCCATGGGTTGAATCTGCTCCATTGGACAAATACAAGCATCCTGATCCAACCACTGGGAGCCAACTTGATGCAGCGTCATCATCACGGGCTGAATTTGACGCCCCTTGGCCGTCAAGGAATATTCCACATGGGGCGGCACTTCGGCATAGACACGCCGCTCGACCAAACCGTGGTGCTCTAGTTCGCGCAGGCGTTGAGTCAGAATTTTGGTGCTGATGCCCGGTAAGGCTTCCAGGAGTTCATGGGTGCGGCGATCGCCCGTGAACAATTCCCGCAGCACCAGAATAGTCCACTTATTGCCAATTAAATCCACCACAAACTGGATGGGGCATTGAAACGCCAGACACTGCTCAGTTTCACCCATTACCTGGCCTTTGGATCGAGAATTTGCGTCTTGATTGTAACAACTTGCAAATTCTATGGTTTGTCCACAAATGCTCCAATCCCTGTGTGCCTCCTAATTTTTCCCTTTTGGTAACTATGGGGTACTCGCGGTCACTATCTTGTGGCCTCTATGGGGATCGGCTAAGGATGAAGCAGAGTCGAACCTAAATCGGCTCTGTCGTATGAGGAGAATTGGATCATGATTCGTTTGTTAGTGGGTGTGTTGGTTTTTGTGATCAATACCGTTTACCGCGATCGCCCCATCCCCCGGTTTTATGTGCTCGAAACCGTCGCGAGAGTGCCTTACTTTTCTTATCTTTCAGTACTCCACCTTTACGAAACAATGGGCTGGTGGCGTAAGGCCGATTGGCTCAAAGTCCACTTTGCCGAATCCTGGAATGAACTGCATCACCTGCTGATTATGGAAGATTTGGGCGGAGACAAGTACTGGGCCGATCAATTCCTAGCACGCCACGTAGCCCTACTTTATTACTGGATTATTGTCCTGCTCTACCTTGTTAATCCTAATGGTGCCTACCACTTTATGGAATTGGTGGAAGGTCATGCCTATAACACTTACAACAAGTTCCTCCAGGAAAATGAAACCGATCTAAAAACACAACCTGCCCCGCAAGTCGCCATTCAATATTACCGTGACGGCGATTTATACCTGTTTGATGAATTTCAAACTGGGAGAAAACTCGAAACCCGTCGTCCTGCCGTAGACAACCTCTACGATGTGTTTGTCAATAT
>JBAVRC010000436.1:0-5987 GCA_049694615.1 Thermosynechococcaceae cyanobacterium
TCATGAGTTTCCAAAAGGTGGCAAGATAAGCGATGACATGAATACAAAGCTGACCTATCGATATACTGTGGAACAAGCTTATATCTCCCAAAATCACCAATCTTAACCCTGGAATATTTTTGCACCCCGACGACTCACCAAAG
This sequence comes from Thermosynechococcaceae cyanobacterium, assembly GCA_049694615.1. Lineage (GTDB taxonomy): Bacteria > Cyanobacteriota > Cyanobacteriia > Thermosynechococcales > Thermosynechococcaceae > JAAURS01. The sequence continues at coordinate 144 of JBAVRC010000436.1, forward strand.
CCACCTAATAGCGATCCAGATCTGTAGCTTCCAGCGCATTAACATCGCAGGTCTGAGCCACTTCGTCAATGTTTTAGCCTGGATTATTCACCAATCGCTGAAACCCTGATGGTGAGGACACCTCAAAAAACAGACTGTTTTTCAGGCAAATCGCTAGAGTCTTTGGGAGACAAGGCTTTTGGGATTTTTTCAAAAACGTCATGAATAATGCAGGTTAGCCTGATCAGTCGCACCGCTCATCTTCCATGCCCCTGATGCCTTTATCTTAGATACGCCCCATAAAAAAGACCTCCTAGTTGAACTAGGAGGTCTTTTTTAGCGAGCTGAGTTTCGCCCTGCTTTAGAAATACCTAAAGCATCAACCGAACTTGCCTGCAGTAGACGCAATCAAGAAGGCTGCATAGGTGAAGACAAAACCAGCGGCAAAGTGAGCTAAACCAACCACACGGGCTTGAACGATGGACAGCGCCACGGGCTTATCCTTCCAGCGAACCAGGTTCGCAAGAGGTGTGCGCTCGTGGGCCCAGACCAAGGTCTCAATCAGCTCTTGCCAGTAGCCTCTCCAGGAGATGAGGAACATGAACCCAACGGCCCAGCAAAGGTGAGCTGCTAAGAAGATCCAAGCCCAAATCGAAAGGTTATTGGTGCCAATTGGGCTATACCCATTGATCAACTGCGAAGAGTTGAGCCAGAGGTAATCGCGGAACCAACCCATCAGGTAAGTCGAAGACTCATTGAATTGAGCCACATTGCCTTGCCAGACGCAGAGGTGTTTCCAGTGCCAGTAGAACGTTAACCAAGCAATGGTATTCAGCATCCAGAAGGTGGCGAGGTAAGCGGAATCCCAAGCTGAGATATCGCAAGTACCGCCGCGTCCCGGACCATCGCAAGGGAAGGCATAGCCAAAGTCCTTTTTATCGGGCATCAGCTTAGAACCCCGTGCATCCAACGCACCCTTGACCAAAATCAAGGTGGTGGTGTGCAGGCCCAGGGCGATCGCATGGTGAACCAAGAAGTCGCCAGGGCCAATGGTCAAGAACAGAGAGTTGGTGCCGCTGTTGATGGCATCCAACCAACCCGGTAGCCAAACGTTGCCGTGGTTCGGGAAGGCCGTATAAGCGATGCTATCGGTATTCGACAGCAACGTATTAAAGCCATACAACACCTTGCCGGACGCTGCTTGGATCCATTGGGCAAAAACCGGCTCAATCAAAATCTGCTTCTCAGGGGTACCAAAGGCCACCACCACATCGTTGTGGACATAGAGACCCAAGGTATGGAAACCCAAGAACAGAGAGACCCAGCTTAAGTGGGAAATGAGCGCTTCTTTGTGCTCTAACATCCGTGCAAGAACATTATTTTTGTTCGCTTCGGGATCGTAGTCGCGTACCAAGAAGATTGCACCATGGGCAAACGCCCCAATCATAATGAAACCAGCAATGTACTGGTGATGGGTATACAAGGCCGCCATCGTCGTATAGTCCTTCGAAATGAAGGCATAGGGCGGCATGGAATACATGTGCTGAGCCACCATGGAGGTGATGACACCTAGGCTAGCGAGGTGAAATGCCAATTGGAAGTGCAGGGAATTGTTATACGTGTCGTATATCCCTTTATGACCGGCACCGATCATGCCGCCAAACGGGGTACCCGATGGGGGATTGTGCGCTTCCATGATTTCCTTCATGCTGTGACCAATACCGAACTGGGTCCGATACATATGGCCCGCAACGATGAAGAGAACGGCGATCGCCAAATGGTGGTGGGCCATATCCGTCAACCAGAGAGACTCGGTTTGAGGATGAAACCCGCCCAAGAAGGTCAAAATTGCAGTGCCTGCGCCTTGGCTGGTGCCAAACACATGGCTCGCCGTATCCGGATCTTGGGCATAAACGCCCCAGTTTCCGGTAAAGAACGGCAGCAACCCGGCTGGGTGCGGCGGCGTAGACAGGAAGTTATCCCAACCCACATGCTGACCCCGAGATTCGGGAATCGCGACGTGAATCAAGTGTCCAGCCCAGGCCAAAGAACTGACGCCGAACAAACCCGCCAAGTGGTGGTTCAAACGGGACTCAGCATTCTTAAACCAAGACAGGCTGGGACGGAACTTGGGTTGCAGATGCAACCAGCCCGCAAACAACATCACAGCTGCCAAAATCAACAGGAAGATAGAGCCAGAGAATAAATCGCTGTTGCTCCGCATCCCCTGGGTGTACCACCAGTGATACAGCCCAGAGTAAGAAATATCCACCGGACTCGATGCCCCAGCTTGGGTAAATGCATCGACAGCAGCCTTGCCAAATTGAGGATCCCAGATCGCGTGAGCGATGGGGCGAACATTGAGGGGATCTTTAATCCACTGTTCAAAGTTGCCTTGCCAAGCCACGTGGAACAGGTTGCCAGAGGCCCACAAGAAGATGATGGCGAGGTGCCCAAAGTGGGAGGCGAAAATCTTTTGGTAAAGATTTTCTTCCGTCATCCCATCGTGAGTCTCGAAATCGTGAGCCGTAGCAATTCCGTACCAAATCCGCCGAGTGGTCGGGTCTTGAGCGAGATCCTGGCTAAATTTAGGAAATTTAGTTGCCATAATTTTTGAGTCCTCCTCGCCCTTATCCTACTGAAAGTATATGAGCATGGAAGAATGCCCAAGTGGTTGCAATCCCTCCGAGAAGGTAATGGGCAACCCCAACAGCACGACCTTGGATGATGCTCAAGGCACGAGGCTGAATCGCTGGACCAACCTTTAGCTTGTTATGCGCCCAAACAATGGACTCAATCAGCTCTTGCCAGTAGCCGCGACCACTGAACAAGAACATGAGGCTGAAGGCCCAGATAAAGTGCGCACCCAAGAACATCAAACCGTAGGCAGAGAATTCAGAACCGTAGGAGTTCAGCACCTGAGACGATTGCGCCCACAGGAAGTCTCTTAGCCAGCCGTTGATTGTAATCGCGCTTTGGGCAAAATTGCCGCCCGCAAGGTGGGAGACCGAACCATCCGATCCAACCGTACCCCACACATCGGACTGCATCTTCCAACTAAAGTGGAAAATCACAATCGAGATGCTGTTATACATCCAGAACAGACCGAGGAAGACATGGTCCCAACCAGAAACCTGGCAGGTGCCGCCCCGACCCGGACCGTCGCAAGGGAAACGGAAGCCCAAATTGGCTTTATCTGGAATCAGACGAGAACTGCGGGCGAACAAAACGCCTTTGAGCAGAATCAGAACCGTGACGTGAATGGTAAATGCATGAATGTGGTGAACCAGGAAATCCGCCGTCCCTAAGGTGATCGGCATCATCGCCACCTTATTGCCCACAGCAACCACACTATCGCCAAAGGCATAGCTAGCGGTTGCGAGAGCGTTAGGGGCTGTGTTGCCCGGAGCCAAGGTATGCAAATGTTGGATCCACTGCGCAAACACAGGTTGCAACTGAATACCCGTATCCGAGAACATATCCTGGGTCCGACCCCAAGCCCGCATGGTGTCATTGTGAACGTATAACCCAAAGCTATGGAAGCCCAGGAAGATACAAACCCAATTGAGATGAGAAATAATGGCATCGCGATGACGCAGCATTCGATCTAGGAGGTTATTCTGATTCACCGCCGGATCGTAATCGCGAACCATGAAGATAGCGCCGTGGGCCGCACCGCCGACAATCAAGAAGCCGCCAATCCACATATGGTGTGTGAACAACCCAATCTGAGTCGGATAATCAACAGCCAAGTATGGATAGGGGGGCATTGAATACATGTGCTGAGCCACAATAATACTCAAAGAGCCAACCATTGCCAGGTTAATCGCCAACTGAGCATGCCAAGAAGTGGTTAAAACTTCGTACAGACCCTTGTGACCCTCACCTGTAAAGGGACCTTTATGAGCTTCTAGAATTTCCTTCATGCTGTGACCAATACCCCAGTTGGTGCGGTACATATGGCCAGCAACGATGAAAAGGACGGCTAACGCCAAATGGTGATGAGCTGTATCAGATAGCCAAAGGCCTCCGGTAACAGGGTTCAAACCACCTTTAAAGGTTAAAAAGTCAGAGTAGGCACCCCAATTCAACGTAAAGAAGGGTGTTAATCCCTGGGCAAAGCTTGGATATAGCTCTGACATGAGATCCTTATTAAAAAGGAACTCATGGGGCAGCGGAATATCCTTGGGTGCAACGCCAGAATCTAACAGTTTATTAATGGGCAAAGAAACGTGAATTTGGTGACCGGCCCAGCTTAAGCAGCCAAGACCCAACAGAACGCTTAAGTGATGATTCATCATCGACTCAACGTTTTGGAACCATTCCAGCTTAGGCGCACTGACGTGGTAATGGAACCAGCCAGCAAACAGCATCAAACCAGCCATGACTAGACCGCCAATGGCAGTGACATAGAGCTGATATGAGTTTGTAATGCCGGAGGCACGCCACATCTGAAATAAACCAGATGTGATTTGAATGCCATGAAAACCGCCACCGACATCGCCATTTAAAATGCCTTGGCCAACAATGGGCCAAACCACCTGTGCACTGGGCTTAATCCCGGTCGGATTGGACATCCAGGCTTCAAAGTTTGAAAAACGCGCACCATGAAAATACATCCCGCTCAGCCAGATAAACACAACGGCTAAGTGGCCGAAGTGCGCGCTGAAGATCTTCCGCGAGATGTCTTCTAAATCACTTGTGTGGGTGTCAAAGTCATGAGCAAGAGCGTGGAGGTTCCAAATCCAGGTTGTGGTTTGGGGCCCCTTGGCCAGAGTTCGATCAAAGTGACCAGGTTGTCCCCACTTCTCAAAAGAGGTAGGGACGGGATCTTTATCAACTCTAACCTTCGACTCTCGCTCCCCTGAGCTAATTGTCATCGAGACTCTCCTCTCTTTGAGCAAGCAAGGAACGAGGTTGTGTCTTCCCATCTCTGAGAATTGTTACAAAGCTCAAGCTGAGCCACTGCGCAATTCCAGTCCAGGAAGAGTTCTCACTAGTGAATTATAGGCGTCCTATCAGGCTTTTTAAGGCAATTAACAATAATTAAGGTGTCATAAGCGAGGCTCAACGATCTGCATCAAATTCAACATTTGTGCAAAAAATTAAAAAAATATCTTAAAACTTTACATTTTGTAAAACCATGCGCTTGCGCGGTGATCCGAATTTCGAGTGTATACCTTGCCTGACAAGGGTTTTGCCTGATCCGGGCAGATGCAAGAATTGATGGGTTTACCCCAGCTTAGGTAGGCAGGGCATTGGCCAAAGCGATCCCAAGACCAAAATAAAAAGAATCCATCATTGGAATTAAAAATCCCTATTTGTAAGAACCCATTTCGATATTCTTAAAGTTCCTGAGGTTGGGAGAGGCTTTTCCGGTATAGTTCCGGTAAGAGGACAAGGGCGCGGAATAGGCAAAAATCTGGGAACCCCCTGTTTGACGGAGAATTCTCCCCTTGAAGGTCTGTCGTCGCTGCCGTTGCCGGAAAGTCTCACGATTTGACAAACAGGAGTATTGCAGGCGTGTTTGGTAGACGTTGGCGAGAAATAAGAAAACGCATTATTGGATCTGTACTCTGCCTCGTAATGGTTATGGCCTTGTTCAGTTGTTCGCAGCCGCCAGCCACTTCGCAGACCCAAAATGCCCCAAAGTCAGTTTCTAAGGCTGGATTTACGATTTCGGGAGCCAAGATTGAAGAGGTCTCTCCCCCCGACACCATTCAACAGCTTCGGTTGGCCCTAGATCGATACAAGCCTCAAGTCAAGATTTTGGGACCGAAGCCAAACTCGACCCTTGAAGACACAACCGTCACCGTTCGATTTCAAGTGGATGATTTTCCCCTCTTTAAGGATCCAGTGCTAGCT
>JBAVRC010000437.1:0-8098 GCA_049694615.1 Thermosynechococcaceae cyanobacterium
AACCTGAACCGTCTCGTATTGTCCCGACCAATCGGACTGCTCTAAGGTCGCCCGCAAATGGTCGATGACCCGAATAAATGCAGGTTGCATCAAGGCTTCGGTTTGTTGGCGGGACTGCAGTTCAGGCGAATAGAAGGACATAGGCGAAAACTCCGCAGAAAAGACCCATTTAGAGCGTCGCATACGGGCCGACCACTGCCAAAGTTCATGGGAAAAACTTGATGTAGGTGCTACGATTTGCAATAGCTAGGGGTGCTTGAGCATTCAGGCTGAGATTACACCCTTAGAACCTGAGTCCGGCTAATACCGGCGAAGGGAAGCTGTTTCTCCGAGGAATTGAATATGCGAACGGATTGGATCGCTAGGCGTCGCGGGCAAGCAAATGTGACGCAAATGCATTATGCCCGAAAGGGTCTGGCGACGGAGGAAATGACCTATGTTGCCCAGAGGGAAAATTTGCCTGTCGATTTGGTGCGGGAGGAGGTGGCACGGGGACGGATGATTATTCCGGCCAATATCAACCACCCGAATTTGGAACCGATGGCGATCGGTATTGCGTCGAAATGTAAAGTGAATGCCAATATTGGGGCGTCTCCCAATTCCTCCAACCTAGATGAGGAAGTCGATAAACTCAAGCTGGCCGTGAAGTACGGTGCCGACACCGTCATGGATTTGTCTACGGGCGGCGGCAATTTAGACGAGATTCGGACGACCATCATCAAGGCTTCGCCGGTGCCCATTGGCACGGTACCCATTTACCAGGCACTAGAAAGCGTCCACGGCAATATTGAAAATCTGACGGCAGAGGATTTTCTGCACATTATTGAAAAGCATGCTCAGCAAGGCGTGGATTACCAAACCATCCACGCAGGCATCTTAATTGAGCACTTGCCCTTAGTTCGCAACCGAATCACGGGTATTGTGTCTCGCGGCGGCGGCATTCTTGCCCGATGGATGTTGCACCACCACAAACAAAATCCGCTCTACACCCACTTCAATGACATCATCGAAATCTTCAAAAAATACGATGTCTCCTTTAGCTTGGGCGATTCTCTGCGACCCGGTTGTACCCATGATGCGTCCGACGAAGCCCAGTTGGCTGAGCTAAAAACCTTGGGCCAGCTCACCCGCAAGGCATGGGAACAGGATGTGCAGGTGATGGTGGAAGGTCCGGGCCATGTGCCGATGGATCAAATTGAGTTTAATGTGCGCAAGCAGATGGAGGAATGTTCGGAAGCGCCCTTCTATGTGTTAGGGCCGCTGGTGACGGATATTGCACCCGGTTACGACCACATTACCTCGGCGATCGGGGCGGCAATGGCGGGCTGGTATGGGACGGCGATGCTCTGTTATGTGACGCCGAAGGAACATTTGGGGCTACCGAATGCCGAAGATGTGCGCAATGGCTTAATTGCTTATAAAATTGCAGCTCATGCAGCCGATATTGCTCGGCATCGTCCGGGGGCGCGCGATCGCGATGACGAACTCTCCACAGCCCGTTATAACTTCGACTGGAATCGTCAGTTTGAGTTATCTCTGGACCCGGAACGGGCGAAGGAGTATCACGACGAGACGCTGCCTGCGGATATTTATAAAACCGCTGAGTTTTGCTCGATGTGTGGACCGAAGTTCTGTCCGATGCAAACGAAGGTGGATGCGGATGCGTTGACGGAATTGGAGAAATTCTTGGCGAAGGATTCGGATAAGGTGACGGTTCCGGCTTCCTAAGAAGTATGACTTAGGTTATTTGCAAAATACCTTTTAGGGGCGAAGTATTGAGTCAAAACGCTAATGTTTTTGCAAGGCGTTTGGAACAAATACTTCGCCCCTTTTGCTATTTTTGTACGCGTGAGATGATCGTGCAGGCAACAGGCAGTCCAATATCGCCGAATCCAGGAAACTAATTCCCGTCCTGGAGAGATCGCCTACCATAGAGAAGACAACTGAGGCGTTGGTATGACTGGTTTGGAACCGATTTGGATAGGGGCAGCGGCGAAGGGGTTGACCGATATTGTCGTCAAACCCATCAGCGAGGTCTTAAATCGGCGGCTGGACGAACCGTTTCGGCAGCTTCTGTTTAACGTTTTTCAGCGATACATTCAAAATTACGCTGACCGACATGGCTTGTTGAAAGTATTGGGGATGACGGAAGCGGTCAAGCTAGAAGAAATTTATACAGCTGTGCAGTTTTTGGACAGTCAGGGGATTTGGCAGTTTGACCCGAATCGAATGGAAAAAGCCTACCGAGACTCTCAGAAGCGTCGGTTTCAGTCGCAACAATGCAAAAAACGAGACGGACTCCAAGTTGCGAATGCACAGCAATATTTGATGGTGTTGGGACAACCCGGTGCGGGCAAGTCTACGTTTTTGCGACGGATTGGGCTAGAGGCGCTGAAGGGACAATCGGGGAGCTATCGGCACAAGTGCGTGCCTGTGTTTTTGGAGTTGAAACAGTTCCGAACAGGAGAGGTTAATTTAGAACAGGCCATTGCCCATGAATTTGAGACCTGTGGGTTTCCTGATCCGATTGCGGCTGCCCGGAAAATGTTAGCCAATGGCCAATTGTTGATTTTGTTGGATGGGTTGGATGAGGTGCCCACGCAACAGCTTGATATCGCCATTGACCAAATTCAAAACTTTGCCGATCAATACAAAAAAAATCGTTTTATTGCCTCTTGTCGCACGGCAGCTTACCAAAGTCGGTTTCAGAAGTTTGTCGATGTGACAATGGCCGACTTCGACGATGCCCAAATCCAGCAGTTTATTCATAACTGGTTTCGGACAGAAAAAGATCGGGAGGCAAAGACTGCTGAGCGCTGTTGGGATTTACTACAAGAACCGAGCCACACTGCCACGAAGGAACTGGCGCAAACGCCGTTATTGTTGACGCTTCTGTGCTTGGTCTTCGACGACTCGCAAAACTTTCCAGAAAAACGAGCAGAGTTATACAAACAGGCCCTAGATGTTTTGTTAACCAAATGGGCTGCTGAGAAGCGTGTCCAACGCGATCCGATTTACAAGGAACTAACCCTGACTTTGGAAACTATTATGTTGGGAGAGATTGCGTATGGCAGTTTTGCAGCGGATCGTCTTTTTTTCTCGCGGCAGGAAGTTGTCGATCAAATTCGCGGGTTTTTAGCGAATAATTTGAATACGCCTCGTCACCTAGACGGAGAGGTCATTTTACAAGCGATCCAAATTCAGCAGGGTATTTTAGTCGAACGCGCTAACAACGTCCTTTCCTTTTCCCATTTGACGTTCCAGGAGTATCTAAGCGCCCAATATATTGCCGACCAGGATCGGGCCGACAATCCCCTTATTGCCCAATTATTGCATCAGTATCTAACTGAAAAACGCTGGCGAGAAGTTTGGTTATTGCTATCAGGGTTGATGCGCGGGGGAGGCGATCCATTGCTGCTACAGATGGAGCGACAAGCCCAAACCTACCTAATCAGCCCAACCCTGAAAGATTTGATAGATTGGGCAGATCGAGCAACGCAAGAGTCGGAAGGCAACTATAAGCCAGTCACGAAACGAATCCTCGCCCTCACCCTTGCCCTCGCCCTCGATCACGCCATCGACCTCGACCTCGCTATTGCCATCGCTATCGACTACTACGCCATCGCTATCGACTACTACGCCATCGACTACGCTATCGTCCGCGATCACGCCATCGACCGCGCTCGTGTCCTCGATCACGCCATCGACCGCATCATCGACCTTGTTCGAGTTTTTGCAAAAATAAAAGTTTTTAAATCTGTCGATTTTCCAAATTTATTTAGCCAGATGGAATCGCTGAAGACCTCGAGCTTAAGTTCAGAATCTTCTTCTCTGGAAGAGGATTTTGCCTATCTTAATCAAATTTTTCTAATCTGGGGCCAATCTCTCCATGTTGATTCTAACTGTCTAGATTTATCCGAGACAGAAATCAAGGCACTTAACGAGTATTTATACGCCAACGAACTCATCGTTCGCTGTAAAGAAGTGGCTATGCGGGTATCGCCCCAAACTTGGGCAGGCATCGAATCTCGAATGTTGACCCTCAACAGTCCTCCCATCCAATTTCAAGACATTGGTGGTCCTTCTTCCTCCCCCACTAGCACAGCCATTCCCCAGCCAAACCCACCCCTATCGCCCAATTCCATTAACCTGCATTTTCACGGTCCAACTTACGGCGTAGCCGGAGTTATTCAAGACGATCAAAACATCCACCCCACAGAATGAAGGAATCCCCACATGACCACCCCCATCACTCTCCAACTCCCCGATGCAGTTGTCCAGCACTTGCAAGCCGAAGCGCAAAAACAACACACAACCCCAGAAAATGTCGCGACACAGCACCTTGTGCAAATCTTAAACAACAACTCAAATATCCAAAACTCTCTTGCAACAACCAACGAGCATTTGGACAATAATGACCCTCTCTTCCAAATGTTCAACCGCATTTACGAAGCCAATCAAACCGGACAGAAAAGCATTCAAGCAACAGTCACCCCCTTAACCTATCAAATTGCCGAATCATTAGTAAAGCAGGAAATCATCCATCAGATTGAGATAGATAAAACTCAACCCGATGTCATGACCTTGTATATGCCAGCAATCCCCATACCTCCCCCACAGTTTAGACAGGTAAACTATCTTCAGGAATTCCCCACCGAAGATCCAGAAAAAATTCAAATTCTGCAAAAACTGCAAGATCCTGACCCCAATATTCGCATCCAAGCCATCCACGAATTGACAGCACTGCCTTGAACTCACCTGAACAAACGATCGCCCTCCTACAAAAGATCCTCCTCACCGATTCCGATTCATCTGTGAGGATTGTAGTGATTCAAAGTTTAGCGATTCTGGGGCGCTATCATCCCTTAGATATTACCCCCATCAACAAAGCAGCCTCTGGAGATCCTGACCCCAATGTGAGGATTGCCGCAATTAAAGCACTCACCGAACTCAACATCCCCTCCACAGCCATATCCAAACCATCCACAGTGCAAATGACCTTCAACGCGCCCGTCTATGGCGCAGCGGGTAACATTGAAGGCAATCAAATCATCAATGCCTCGGACCAAATCTTTGATGCACTGTTTAACGACTACAAGCAGTTCTTCAGCGACCTCCAACAAAAATATCCCGCCCAAACCCCCGAAGCTGCTCTTCAACCCATCCTCAATGCCGAATTCCAAGAAATCCAGAAAACACAACCCCAACGCTGGCAAAATTTCCTAAACCTCAAACGCCTCTGGAACGGCAGCAAAAAAGCCACCTTCAAAATGGGCGAACACTTCACCGAAGAGAATTTATGGGGGAAAATGGCGATCGCCTTTCTTGAAGGCGTTGCGGAAGATGCAGAATAGACCTGTAAACTAAACGCCCCATTCAAAAATTGCAGCGCCCCAACTTAACCCAGCACCAAACCCAGCCGACGCCACCACATCCCCGGCCTTAATCCGTCCCTGACGCACCTCAGGATCCAATGCCAACGGAATCGATGCCGCCGACGTATTGCCATACTCCGCCAAATTGCTAATTACCTTCTCTGACGGAATCTTCAGCCGACTCGCCACCGCATCCAAAATCCGCTGATTCGCCTGGTGCATCACCAGCCAATCCACATCCTCCGCCTGTAGCCCCGCATGGAACAACGCCTTTTCCATAATTTCTGGGACCCGACGCACCGCAAACCGATACACCTCTTGCCCATTCATCGTAATTGGCGCAAAATTGCCCTTCCCCACGGCAATTTCATCTGTCAAAGCCCATGGCTCAGACTGGTAGCCTAAATTGAGATAACTATTCTGGGTGCCATCGCTTTGCAACGCAAACCCCAACAGCCGATCGCGCGTATCAGCCTGAAGCACCACCGCTCCGGCCCCATCGCCAAACAATACACAGGTGCGGCGATCGCCCCAATCCACCCAGCGCGACAACACATCCGCGCCAATCAACACCACATTGCGGTAAACCCCAGTGCGGATAAACTGGGCCGCCGTCACCATCCCAAACACAAACCCCGAACAAGCCGCCGTCAAATCAAAGGCCACCGCCCGCGATGCCCCTAACTGAGCTTGCACGCGACAGGCGGTTCCAAATAAATCTTCTGGGGTCGAGGTGGCTAACAAAATCAGATCGATATCAGTGGGTGCCAATTGGGCCATGGCGATCGCCTGCTGTGCCGCCTCCGTGGCAAATCCCACCAACGACTCTCCCGCCGTGGCCAGCCGCCGTGCCCGAATGCCTGTGCGGGAGGCAATCCACTCATCAGAAGTCTCCACCACACGACTTAAGGCGTCGTTACTCATTGAGACGGCTGGGGCTGCTGACCCACATCCCGTCACCGCCATGCCAGTTAGCCCATTTTGCACTAGGATTCTCCGCTGGCCGAAGTGGCCATTGCTTTTTGATAGCACCCGCGAATTTGATCCGACACTTGATGATCCACCGCTTCCGCTGCCAAGCGAATGGCATTGAACACCGAGGGCGCTTGTGAACTGCCGTGGCTAATAATACAAATGCCATCCACCCCTAGCAACAATGCTCCGCCATGTTCGGCGTGGTCAATGCGTTGCTTAATGCGCCGCAAATTGGGCTTCAGCAGGGCGGTCCCGACCTTGCCGCGTAACCCTTGGGGCAACTCTTCTCGCAGAATTTCCACAATAAACTCGCCAATGGCTTCGGCAAATTTCAACAGGGCATTGCCCGCGAATCCATCGCACACAATCACATCGAACTGCCCCGACAACACATCCCGACCTTCGGCATTGCCCACAAAATGAATATTGGGATTCACCTTCAGGAGTTCATAGGCCCGCAGCGCCAGATCGTTCCCCTTACTTTCCTCCTCACCAATATTGAGGAGACCCACCTTGGGTGTTTTAGCTCCCAGCACAAACTGGCTGTAGATGGTGCCCATGGTGGCAAATTGGTCTAAAAACTTGGGCCGACAATCCACATTGGCCCCCACATCCAACACCAAAACCTGTTTCCCGGAAATAATGGTGGGCAATACCGCGCCAATGGCGGGTCGGTCCACCCCGCGAATGCGGCCCAAGCGCAACAAGGCCGAAGCCATCGCCGCCCCGGAATGGCCCGCCGAGACCACCGCATCTGCGCGCCCCTTTTTGACTAAATCCATTGCGACATTAATCGATGCCTTGGGCTTGCGACGCAGCGCGCTCAAGGGCTCCTCGTGCATCTCGACAATCCCCTCAGAGGGCACAATTTCCATCGAGACTGACGCCGAATGCTTGGTTAAAGATGCCTGTACTTGCTCCGGGTCGCCCACCAGCAAGACTTCGACACCTAATTCTTCATGCGCTCTTAGTGCTCCGGCTACGATTTCGTCCGGGGCATAGTCTCCCCCCATTGCATCAATTGCAATTCGCGCGCAAGGTGCTCCCATGGGTCAATGTTGTAGAATCCTAAAGAATTGTAGCAGATTAGCGGTGTCTCACTCTCGCCGTTTTGACGCCTACAAGGCAGAATAGCGGCGATCGCGTCACGTTGTAGAAGATGATAATTGAGTTTTTGACCTCTGGCTTGTTGGGTTTCTGGTTACAGTCGGCAGGGATTACCGAACCTCAACCCAAACCCGCGTCCCCCATATTTCCCACCGCCTTCTTAAAATCACCGGATGCCGAGCGCGATCGCCGCATTGATAGCTATCTAGATAACCTGGCCCAGTCGGGGTTTGCCCCCCAACAGCAAGGGCTATGGCTACAAACGGACCAAGAACTCCTAGTCGATCGCCAAGGGGACCAGTTACAAACCCCCGCCTCCCTCACCAAAGTGGCCACCACCCTGGCAGCCCTTAAGACCTGGGGATTGGCTCATCGGTTTACTACGGAATTGTGGGCCATGGGTCCGGTGGTGAATGGGGTGCTGGAAGGGGATTTACGGATTCAAGGCGATGGCGACCCGCTGTTGGCCACCCCAGAGGCGATCGCCCTAGCGCAGCAACTCAACACCCTCGGGATCCGGCGTGTGACGGGCAATTTGATTGTGGCAGGCGCTTTTTCTGTTAATTTTGCAACAGATCTGCAAACCTCCGGCGAAACCCTCAAAACCCTTTGGAATGAATCGTCCCAACCCCAAGTGGCCA
>JBAVRC010000438.1:0-2026 GCA_049694615.1 Thermosynechococcaceae cyanobacterium
CCTTATTCCTGACCTTGCCTGCGGCCATCCGTCTGGCCTTCGATCGCAACCCAGATTTAAAAGTGACCAAACTGCAATTGCAGCGCAGTTGTGCCCAATTGAAAGGGGCACTTGCAGCTAATTTCCCAACCCTGCAAGTCACCGGCAGCATCTCGCGTACCGATAATGGCAGCGTTCCCTTTGCCAATCGCGTCTACCCCACCAGTACTGGATCCCAAGTTCAGTCGCAAACCACGTCCTTCTTGGGGCAGCAGCAATCCGTTGAACAACAACGCTTTCAGCAACAACTGCAACAGCTTCAGCAACGCTTTCAGCAAACCGCTACCCTGGTGCAGCGCGATACGTTTCAACAACAATTACAACAACTGCAACAACGCGCCACAGCCAATGCAAATTTATCCAGCCCCGTGGACATTTCCCCTTTAACGCCCAGCAGTGTGGCGCTGCCCCTCAATTCCAGTAATTCAGTTGGGGATCCGGGTGGCTACTTTAACGGTTCCCTTTCCATGAACTATTTCTTCTTCACAGGCGGGCGGCGCAGTGCTTCCATTCAAATTGCCCGCAAACAAGTGGACAATGCGGTCCTCGCTATCCAAAATCAACTGCAACAATTGCGGCTGGATGTCGCCAACAACTACTACGATTTGCAGCAAACGCAATCCCTCATTGGGGTGGCGGATAGCACGGTCCAAAATGCTCAAGAAAATTTTCGGATTATTCAGGCCGGGGAAAAGGCTGGAATTCGCACCCGATACGAGGTACTCCAAGCATCTGTGAGTCTGGCCGATGCCCTCCAAAACCAGACCCAAGCCAAGGCGCTATTTGCGATCGCCCGTCGTCAGCTCGGGGCACAACTCAACTTGCCCAGCACCGTTGATATTACGCTTCCTGACTCGACCCAAGCCGAACCCGCCGGGACGTGGCTGCCCGCCTTGGAAGACACCATTATTCTGGCCCTCAACCATCGCCTTGAACTCAATCAAACCCTGCTACAACGGGACATTACGCAGTTGCAGCAGCGGGTGGTCCGGAGCCAAAAACAGCCTCAAGTTCAGGGGTTTGCCCAAATTGATTTGGCCGATGATCTCGAAGATCGTTTCTTGGGTGCCTATGGCTATCGCTTGGGGGTGCAGATGAGTCTCAATGCGTTTGATGGCGGGGAGGTGCGATCGCAACTGAAACAATTGGATCGAACCATTGACACGTTAGACCAACAATTTAACCAATTGAAGGAAGCCATTCGTTTTGAGGTGGAACAAGCCTATTCCGACTTAAAGGCGAATGCCAGCAACATTGAGACGGCTAAACAAGCTTTGACCGAAGCCCAAGAAAGCCTACGGTTGGCCCAATTGCGTCTGAGTGCAGGGGTGGGCACGACCTTAGAAGTCACCCGTGCCCAAGCCGATTTAACCCAAGCCCAAGGTAACTTAGTCGCCGCCATTTTGGACTACAACCGTGCCTTAGCCCAATTGCAACGCTCGACGGGGTATGCACAGCCTCAATGAAGTTGAAGTGGGTTGGGCAGGGTTGGACAAGATCCGATTCAAATCTTTTATTTCGGCCTTTTAAGAAGTAGCCTATATGTACCACAACTCAAATCTTCACATTCGACTGGAGCAAAACTCTCCCAGCCATTTTGACCTTCGGTATTCAATTTATTTAATATAACGGCCTTGCTGGCTGTAGAGCTAAAGGTAATATATTTGTATTCTAATGGAACAATCGCAGCCACCTGAAAAGCCGAGGAAATTGCTGGAAACATAAGCACACCAGCGACTAATATGACAATAAAAATCGAAATGAATTGTATATGTTTTCTCATTTCTAAATTCTCTTCGTAGTTGATCAACTAATTTAATCTTATCCTAAAATGAGAACCTTTATAAAAAGTTGCCCACTCTCCTCTAGGATACCCCTATTAAGGCGAATATTTACACTCTTTTATTAAAAAAGGGGGATAAAGCTTAAAGCGGGACACTATCGGCCCTCACCCTAGCCCTCTCCCGCAGGAGAGGGGACAAGAGGT
>JBAVRC010000439.1:0-9213 GCA_049694615.1 Thermosynechococcaceae cyanobacterium
CCCTATCGATGGGGTGCTACCGTTATGGCCTATCGCAAAAGTAAGTTTCGCGATCTGGGATGGACCCCAACAGACTGGTCCGACCTCTGGCGACCCGCGCTCAAAGATAAACTGAGTCTGCCGAATCAGCCCCGCGAAGTGATTGGCCTTACCCTCAAAAAGCTAAATCGCTCCTACAATACAGCGAATCTCAATGCAGTGTCGGATCTGCGGTCGGAATTGCAAGCGCTGGATCGACAGGTCAAATTTTATAGTTCAACGGACTACCTTCAACCCTTGCTTTTGGAAGACACCTGGGTCGCGGTAGGGTGGTCCACGGATGTGCTCCCCCTTTTAGAAGGCGAGCCGGATATTGCCGTTGTGGTCCCTCGCTCAGGCACGGCCCTGTGGAGCGATATTTGGGTTTGGCCCCAACTGGGACCGTCATCGACCCAAGTCTGTCGGCAATGGGTGGAATTTTGGTGGCAACCAGAAGTGGCCCAGGCGCTGTCTCGTTTTACCGATGCCGTTTCGCCCGTCTTACTGGATCACTCCCTCAGCAGTCCCTCGGCAACGTTATTGCACAGTCGTCAACCTTGGTTTGCGAATAGCGAATTTCTGGACCCGCTTCCAACGGAAGCCTTAAAGCAATATCAAGCGGCCTGGCAGCAATTACGGGCCTGAGGCGTTGTCCCGTTAAAACAATTGCGGTCCATAGACAGGACTGACCCATGCCTGACAGGGGACTCGTAAATTGGGTAATGTTTTTGTGCCCGATGAGGGTAAGGCGCGACTGGCCGGATGCAGGGAAGCGGGTTGAGTTCCAGTGGGGAACTGACAGGTATAAGCCCCCAAGGGATAGTTCTGTCGATCCAACACAATCAACTGATAGCCCGCCGCACTGGTGACTAGGCCAAAGTGCTTTAAGAAGGCGTAGCGCTCTAGGAACGAATAGCGACTCCACAGATCAGGACGGACGACTAAACGCACTTGGCTTTTATCGTCTTGGGGACGACGATAGGCAAACCAATTCACCACCATTTTGTCGCCAAACTGTTGGTCAGCCCACCAAATCTCCGGTATAGTTAAACGTTCTGGAGAAGGGGTTTTATCAGTGATTTGCGGCGATCGCAGTGGGGTCTGCAACAAGGTTTGCACCTGTGACGGTGCATTAAACTCCAGCACCGACGGCAAGATCTGGGCTTGTCCCGCAGCAATTCCCCCGATCAGACTCCCGACACTGGAACTGATGCAAGCTAAAGACCTGAGTACTCGCTGGCGCGATCGCGGATTCATGGAGTGTTTCATCCTTACATGCCTCCTTCAACGGCTAGCATGACATAGACCGACGTTGCCTTAGCGCCGCAAGTTGCAAATGATGGCCCACTGTTGGGACGTGACGGGTTGTACCGATAACCGAGACCCTTTTTGTAACAGCATCATACCTTCTAAGTCTGGCATTTGCTTTAACTCGGCCAGGGTAATAGGCGGCGAAAACGAGGCATGATATTGCAGATCCACCCTCACCCAACGGGGATTGTCTGGGGAGCTTTTGGGATCGTAGTAGGGGCTGTCGGCATCCCAAGCAAAATCATCAGGATAAGCTTCGCGCACCACTTGGGCGATGCCCATAATGGCTGGGGGCTTCACCCCGCTGTGGTAAAACAAAACGCGATCGCCGAGTTTCATCTCGTCCCGCATGAAATTACGGGCTTGGTAATTGCGCACACCTTCCCACGGCGTTGTTTGGTTGGGCAAAGCTTGTAAATCCGCCCAGGAAAAAACACTGGGTTCAGTTTTCATTAACCAGTACGGCACGGCGATCGATCCTAAAACTCGGCATTCAGTGGTGTTCGCGGAAAGGGGATCACATCCCGAATATTGGTCATTCCGGTCATAAATTGCACCAATCGCTCAAATCCTAACCCAAACCCAGCATGGGGTACGGTGCCATAACGCCGGAGATCCAGGTACCAGTCATAGGTTGCGGTGTCCAAGTGTTGTGCCGCCATGCGTTGTTCTAGCACAACCAATCGTTCTTCCCGTTGCGAGCCGCCGATAATTTCGCCAATGTTGGGAGCGAGAATATCCATTGCAGCCACGGTGCGTTCGTCGTCATTGAGGCGCATGTAGAACGCCTTGATGCCAACGGGATAATCCGTCACAATCACAGGCCGTTGGCACAGGACTTCGGCCAAATAGCGCTCATGCTCCGATTGCAAATCAGCCCCCCATTCCACCGGATACTCGAAGGGACAATCTGCATTTTGGAGATGGGCGATCGCCTCGGTGTAGGACATCCGCGCAAACGCTTTGCTGACAATGGTTTCTGCTGTGGCTAGGACGGACGGGTCAATGCGCTCGTTAAAAAAGGCCATGTCTTCGGGGCACTGGTCCAGAACGGACTTGAAGACGTGTTTTAAAAATGCCTCGGCCAGATCCATGTCCCCTTCCAGGTTGCAAAAGGCCATCTCCGGCTCCACCATCCAGAATTCGGCCAGGTGTCGCGAGGTATTGGAATTTTCAGCCCGAAAGGTGGGGCCAAAGGTGTAGACATTGCTAAAAGCCATGGCCATAATTTCGGCTTCGAGCTGGCCGCTCACGGTCAAATAAGTGGGCCGACCGAAAAAGTCCTGGCTGAAGTCCACTTGCTGCGAGGCGGTTTGCGGCAGTTGGTTCAGGTTTAAGCCCGTGACCGTAAACTGTTCCCCAGCCCCTTCGCAATCGCCCGTGGTAATGATGGGGGTGTGGACCCACAAAAACCCCCGGTCCTGAAAAAATTGGTGAATGGCCGCAGAACACGCATTGCGAACCCGAAACACAGCCCCTAGGGTATTGGTGCGCGATCGCAAGTGGGCAATGGTTCGTAAATATTCGAAGGAATGGCGTTTTTTCTGGAGCGGATAGGTTTCTGGGTCCGCTGTACCCCAAACCTGAAGGGTCTGTGCCTTGAGTTCAATCCGCTGATTTTTGCCTTGAGAGGCCGCCAATTCGCCGGTAATCGAGACGGAGGCTCCGGTGGTCAGGGATTTTAGCCAATCGTCATAGTGGGGTACCGTAGCTTCAACCACGGCTTGCAGCCCCTGCAATGACGATCCGTCATTGACCTCTAAGAATGCCAATCCCTTTAATTCTCGCTTGGTGCGAATCCAACCCTGAATCGTTACCGTCTCTCCAGGTTCCCCAAAGCGAAGCAGATCAATAATCCGTCGGCTCGTCATGGACTCTACAAAATTAGGTATGATGTGTGCTCATTCCTTATCAGTCTAATCGCCCTGTTTCGGCATCGGGAGGTTTTATTCTAAATTTGGGATTGCCAAATTTAGAATGAATATGCCAAATTGGTGGCTAACCGAAACATCCATACATCGGTATCCGTCTTCTTTAGCCAAGTGCTTCTGCGAATCGCTGCGTTTTTTGTGTATTTAAGATAACTTTATGTCGCTTCCTGGTTTGGAAAAAATGATGACTCGCCCCGTCCAATCCCTTGCCTTAGTTGCGTTAACGACCTTCATGACTTCAACGGCGATCGCCGCAGAATCAGTACCGAAACCGCAAACCTCGTTCACTACCCTCCCTGCGCTAGGTGGTCAAAGCGAGCCCAGTTTATCGACCATCAACCAGGCCGACTACGTTTTAGGCCCTGGCGACCAGTTGCAGCTCAATATGTATGGCCAGACCGATTTGTTTGCAACCCCTTTTACGGTTCTGGTCGATGGAACCATCAGCCTGCCGTTTATTGGCCGGGTTTCTGTCGCGGGCAAAACAGTCCGCGAAGTGGAAGCCAACATTACGGCGATGTATAAACGTTACTTCAAGCGTCCTTATATTACCGTTGTCTTGGTGAAACCCCGGCAATTGACCCTGGCCGTGTCCGGCGAAGTGGTCAAGCCGGGTACCTATCCCTTTGTGGGCACCGATCAAATTCCCACGGTTTCTCAGTTACTGAAGTTATCGGGTGGGATCACGCCCTCGGCAGACTTACGGAACATTCAAGTTCGCCGCACCAAATTCGGCCAACCTGAAAATTACGAAACGATCAACGTCGATTTGATGAAACTGATTCGGGCGGGAGATATCAGCCAAGATGTTCGCCTCAGAGACGGGGATATTGTGGTCGTCTCTGCTTCAGAAAAACCCTCTCTCATTGATTTTCAAGCTGCCGCCAATTCTAGTTTTGCTACCGACAACACCCAACCTATCAAAATTGCCGTGATCGGGTCCGTGTTTCGACCAGGACCCTACACCGTACAGGCATCTAACGCTGTGATTGGTCAAGCGGGGACCCAGGGTGTTTCAACCAACGCCAATAATACCAAAACCTTACCCACGGTTTCTCAAGCCATTCAGCAAGCGGGTGGCATTAAACCGGATGCCGATATCCGCAATATCCAAATCCGGCGGCTGACCAGGGCAGGATCTGAGCAGTTGTTAGCGGTCGATTTGCGCAAGCTGGTTGTGGAAGGAGATATTACCCAAGATATCCCTATCCAGGATGGGGATACGGTGATCGTGACCAAGGCTCCCATTCCACTCACAGCGGAGGAGTTGCAATTTTTATCCGATACCACCTTCTCGCCCGCAACAATCAATGTGAATGTGGTGGGTGAGGTCACTCGACCAGGGACCGTGCAAATCAAACCCAATACCCCCTTAAATACGGCGGTGTTAGCGGCTGGCGGCTTTGACAATCGGCGTGCGAAAAAAGATTCGGTGAAGTTAATCCGCTTGAATCCCGATGGGACTGTAACCGAGCGGAAGATTAAGCTGGCCTTCAATGCCCCGGTGAACGATGATACCAATCCGCCGCTCCGAAACAACGATGTGGTAATTGTGGATCGATCCGGGTTGGCTGCTTTCTCCGATGCCACCAGTGCCATCTTCTCGCCTATTACTGGGTCACTGGGCATCCTTCGAGCAATTCCAGGTATCGGTTTCTAGCCAACCTCTGACTCAGGGTCCACTTTACGCATTGATGTTTGCCAAAGAACTTTTTGCTGTTTTGTTGGCTTGTGTCCAAGCGACCATTAGACTAACGACAGGGCAGATTGGTGTGCCTGCGCTCCTGTGCGTGGGTATGGGTCTGTCTTAAGCCCAGCAAAAAGGTGAAAAATAACATGCGAATTCTGTTTGTCGCGGCAGAAGCCTCTCCGATCGCGAAGGTGGGTGGAATGGGGGATGTCGTCGGGTCGTTGCCGAAGTTCCTGCGCCGCATGGGACATGACGTCCGCATCTTTTTGCCCTACTATGGCTTTCTGCCCGACAAAATGGCGATCCCCAAAGAACCGATTTGGTGGGGATATGCCATGTTTGAGCAATTTTCTGTCTATGAGACCGTGTTGCCAGAGACGGATATTCCCCTTTATTTAATGCATCATCCCTCTTTCGCGCCCCGGCGGATTTACTTTGGCGAGGATGAAGACTGGCGGTTTACGCTGTTTTCCAATGGGGCAGCCGAGTTTTGTTGGAACTTCTGGAAACCGCAAATTTTGCATTGCCATGACTGGCATACCGGAATGTTACCCGTTTGGATGCATCAGTCTCCTGACATTAGCACCGTCTTTACCATCCACAATCTGGCTTACCAAGGACCTTGGCGTTGGCGACTCGAACAAATGACCTGGTGCCCTTGGTATATGCAGGGACATAACGTTATGGCAGCAGCGGTTCAGTTTGCAGATCGGGTGAATACGGTTTCACCCACCTATGCGGAGCAAATTAAGACCGCCGAATATGGCGAGACCTTAGAGGGATTGCTGTCCTTTATTAGTAGTAAATCGGTCGGAATCTTGAACGGTATCGATACCGAGATTTTCGACCCAGCCACCGATAAATATTTGGCTCGGACCTATACATCAGAAACGTTAGAGGACCGCCAACCTAACAAGATAACACTCCAGGAAGAGTTGGGCCTAGAAGTCAATTCCAAAGCTTTTTTAATTGGAATGGTTTCTCGTTTGGTGGAACAGAAGGGACTGGATTTGGTTCTCCAAATCATGGATCGCTTTTTGTCTTATAGCAATGCTCAATTTGTCATCCTGGGGACGGGCGATCGCTATTACGAAACGCAACTGTGGCAGTTAGCCTCTCGTTTTCCGGGGCGCATTTCGACCCAACTGCTCTATAGCGAATCCTTATCGCGTCGCGTTTATGCCGGAACGGATGTCTTTTTGATGCCCAGCCGGTTTGAACCTTGCGGCATTAGTCAACTCATTGCCCTGCGTTACGGTTGCGTCCCCATTGTGCGACGCACAGGCGGACTCGTGGATACCGTGATGCACCATGATCCGTCAGAAGGGACTGGGACGGGATATTGTTTTGATCGTTACGAACCCCTCGATTTATTCACCTGTCTGGTCAGAGCCTGGGAAGGCTTTCATTACCGAGAGCCGTGGCGTGCGCTCCAACGGCGGGGAATGCAGCAAGACTTTAGTTGGACAAAATCGGCCCTAGCCTATAACGCCATGTATAACGATCTTTTGGGACTCCCAACGGACCATCAACCCATTATGGAGGGGAGTTCCAAGCGATGAAGGAACGTAACTGAGAACACAGGATAAAAAGCCGCTATTATGGGAGAATGCAAACGTTCAGCGATGTCGCTGGTGGAGATGATGCGTCCCAAATCGGAGGCGGCTTTAATAGTGATTCACTGTTAATCTCACCATAGACTGCGGGGAGTTAGAATCGCAAAAAGTTAAGATGTTATTTTGCATATTGGATGCAGAATGAATCTGGTTTGTTTTTCTGAAATCTTTCCTGGCACTGAACAGTCGTTCAACGCTCATTTATTTTGTCTGACCATGACCATTTACATTGGAAATTTATCCTACCAGGCCACCGAAGAAGATATCCGCGAGGTTTTTGCTGAATACGGGACCGTTAAGCGGGTTGTGATGCCCATTGATCGAGAAACGGGCCGTATGCGCGGTTTTGCATTTGTAGAAATGTCAAGTGACGACCATGAAAATACCGCTATCACTGACCTGGATGGTGCGGAGTGGATGGGGCGTCAGTTGAAGGTCAATAAGGCGAAGCCTAAAGAAAACAGTGGCGGCGGAGGCCGACGCAGCTTCTAAGAAGGGGGCGTTTTTGGCAGAATGAATCGAAAAGCCGTGTGGTTAAAGGGCACTGTTCCTAATCGACACGGCTTTGTTGTAGCCCTTTGGGAGCGGGTCATGCTGCAATCGGTTTTATCCCTGCCAAGTCTAGAATGACGGGAATTAAGTCTTCCCGTTTGACGGCCATCAGATGAACGCCCTGGCATAAATGACGAGCCATGTTAATCTGCTCAGCGGCGATCGCCATCCCTTCTTGTAAGGGGTCTGCGGATTGTTCTAGCCGAGCAATAATGGCATCAGGGATGGTGACGCCGGGAACATTGCGGTTGATAAATCGGGCATTTTTGGCGGATTTTAGTAAAAAGATTCCGGCTAAAACGGGCTTACCATACTGTGCAGCAATTTGCGTCATAAATTTCTCTAGTTGCTCAAAGTCTACAATGAGCTGACTCTGGAAAAATTCGGCTCCCGCTGCCACTTTGCGTTCAAAACGGCTTTGCAGTCCAGACCAACTGGCCAGCTGCGGATCCACGGCTGCACCAGGAAATAGGGCGGTTGGTCCATCGGGGAGGGGTTTTTCGTTGGCATCCAGGCTGGTATTGAGTTTTTGGATGGTTTGCAACAATCGCACCGATTCGAGATCGAAGACGGCTTTGGCGTCGGGGTAATCTCCGGCGCGGATGGGGTCGCCCGTCAAGGCTAAAATGTTGCTGATGCCTAGGGCGTTTGCGCCGAGTAAATCGGCTTGTAGCGCAATGCGGTTGCGATCGCGACACGCCATCTGACAAATCGGTTCAATACCATGGTGGCGTAGCGCAATGGCTGCAGCTAGAGAAGACATGCGCATCACAGCACGACTGCCGTCGGTGATATTGACGGCATGAACCCGCCCCTTCAAATGCAGGGCTTGGTCAAGCATGTGCTGGAGACTGCCACCTTTGGGCGGCGTTGCTTCAGCCGTGATTAAAAAATCCTGTTTTTGAATGGCCTGTTTAAAACTAATGTCGGAGCCGGACGTTGGGATGGCAGCAGAATCTATCATTACAATTTAGTCAGTAGGCGATGTCAGTGTGCGAATTGAGAACCTCTCACCGTAACGATGAGTCTCAATCATTGAGTTAGCGGAAAGAATAAGTATTTATACCTGAGATTAAACCATTGTAAAAAAGCGTATCTTTGGAAAAGTCGTAATCAGAGTTTACCTTAGCCAGATCAGAGTTTTAAGCCTTTTTATCAAGCGATGCAAAGAATGGCTGATTCAGCACCCCCTCCCTTGGCGATCGCCCTCGGGGATCCAGCTGGCATTGGTCCAGAAGTGATCCTGAAGGCGTTGGCCGATCCCGTTTTATCCCAACAGCCGATGGTGGTGTTTGGCGATCGCACGGCCCTAGAACAAACCTACTGTCAGATTGCGCAAGTGCGGGGGTTGGCTTATGTGCAACAAACCTTGGCCCATCCCGATCAGGTAACCCTTGCGGACATGCAAGGCTTGGCGCATGCAAACTGGGTGTTGGGAACGTCCTCGGCAATGACGGGTGAAGCGAGCTTTCGTTATCTAGAGGCGGCGATCGCCCAAACCCTAGCGGGGAACTATCGCGGCATTGTCACCGGACCCATTGCTAAATCGGCGTGGAAGGCAGCTGGGCATTTATATCCCGGCCAGACAGAACTGCTAGCCCAACAGGCAGGCGTGCAACGCTTTGGCATGTTGTTTGTGGCAACCTCGCCTTGGACCCAGTGGCAACTCCGAACCCTGTTAGCGACCACCCACATTCCCTTGGCGACAGTGTCCCAGACGCTGACGACTGACCTGATGACCCTGAAATTAGATCTGCTGATCGAAACCTTACAAACCTGGTTCGGGATCGAACGACCCAAAATTGCGATCGCCGGACTCAACCCCCACAGTGGCGAACAGGGACAATTGGGCACCGAAGAAGTGGATTGGTTGATGCCTTGGGTAAAGGACATGGGTGATCGCTATCCCCATGCCGCGATCGATGGCCCCATCCCCCCAGATACGTTATGGGTTAAACCGGGGCAAGCCTGGTTTGGCCGCTCCTCCCAAGCTGTGGGGCAAACCCATGATGCCTATCTCGCCCTCTACCATGACCAAGGGTTAATCCCGGTGAAATTAATGGCCTTTGACCGAGCGGTGAACACCACCATTGGA
>JBAVRC010000440.1:0-2386 GCA_049694615.1 Thermosynechococcaceae cyanobacterium
CGTTTAGATAGTCGGAGATTGGATCGGTTGGGGACAACCCTCGAAGCAAAATTTGGCAACGCGGTTTCTACCCTCAGCGATCGCCCTGTTTTCACAACAGCGGAAGCGGAACAAATTGCAACGGCACAGATGGAACAAACCATGCTGGGTTTGATTGTCGGCGAAGGCGTCTGCTGGGGAAACCCTGAAATTTCGCCGGGACAAGTCATTCGACTGGAAGGTTTGAATCAGAATTTTAATGGCAACTACTACGTAACAGGTGTTTCCCATCGTCATTCTTTTGAGGCAGGGTACACCACCCATTTCAAAGTGCGGAGGAATCATTATGACGTGGACTGATCTGATCGCTGAGTCAAATGCTCAAAGAATCCAATCTCAAAGAATATATGGGGTTGTGATTGGTCTGGTAACCAATAATCAAGATCCTGAAAAGCTAGGGCGCATCAAGGTAAAGTTTCCCTGGCTGAGTGAAACGGATGAAAGTCATTGGGCGAGAATGGCCACCCCAATGGCTGGGAAGACAGGAGGTTTTTATTATCTACCGGAGGTAGATGATGAAGTCCTGGTCGCTTTTGATCAGGGCGATCCCCGGTTTCCCTACATCTTGGGAGGCTTGTGGAACCAGCAAGATAAACCGCCGGAAACGAATGAAAACGGTAAGAATAATTCCCGAATCATTCGATCTCGCAGCGGCCATGAAATTCGGTTCGATGATACTCAAAATAAGGAGCAAATTATCATTACAGACAAAAGTGGCAAGAATAAACTCACTCTTGATACCACTGAAAACACGATTACGATTACGAGTGAAAAAGATATTACCCTCTCTGCCCCTAAAGGCACGATTAAGCTCTCAGCTCAAACCCTTGCCCTAGAATCGACGCAGCAAACGACGGTTCAATCTGGAACAGGGCTAGATCTCAAAACGAATGCAATCATGAATTTGAAAGGCGCAATTATTAATCTTAATTAAAAATCTTTCAAAAATTCAAATTAATTCTAAATAAGGAATAAAAAATATGGGACAACCTGCGGCAAAACTTGGCGATCGCATTACAGCGACCGACACTCACATTGCGATGGTACCGACCCCTGGAGGGGAAGTCCCCATCCCTCTACCCCATCTTTTTTCGGGGACCATTAATGGCAACTTGAGCGCTGATGTCAATCTTATGGGACTTCCTGCGGCAACGATGGGGAGTATGGCGGTGAATCTACCCCCTCATATTCCTGCGGGAACGTCCTTTATGATCCCCCCAACCAATCAAGGCACCATCCTGAAGGGCAGCCCAACCGTTCTGATCAACGGCAAAATGGCGGCGCGGAATGGAGATATTGCCCTGACCTGCAACGATCCTGCACCGCTCCCGGTAGGAACCGTAATCGCATTTGGAACCGTATTGATCGGATAGGAGAAAGCTGCAATGACAAAAGTATTTTTAGGAAATGGGGTTGGGTTTCCCTGCCAACTGAATCCACAAACCCAGGATTTGAATAGTGCCCAGTACGAAGAAAGTGTCTACCAGTCTATTTTGTTGATTTTAGGAACCGCGAAAGGGGAACGGGTCATGCGCCCCGAGTTTGGCTGCGGCATTTACGATCTGGTCTTTGAACCGCAAACGGCCACGACAGCAGGCACGGCATCCCAGATGGTGCAGGAAGCGCTGCTCCGGTTTGAACCGCGCATCGATGTGCTGGATGTACAGGTCGCTGCTCAATCAGAACCGAACGGAGAAGTTCTCCGGGTCAACCTTCATTACGAAGTTCGAGCGACGAATAATGCCTTTAATTTGGTTTATCCCTTCTACCTGGAAAGGAGTGTCGGCTAATGGTAAAACTTGCTCCCTTGATCGATCGACGAACCGCACCGGATATTGCCTATCAAGTTAAACACTTGCTGCGCTACTATCTCTCGGAGCAGTTTAATGGCTCCCCAAACAACGGCGCGAACAGCGAGGCGTTGATTCAGATTTTTGCGCGCTATAGCGAGTTGATGATTCAACGGTTGAATCAGGTGCCTGAAAAAAACTTCCTGGCTTTTCTGAATCTGCTGGGCGCGTCTCAATTGCCGCCTCAGCCTGCTAGGGTTCCTTTGACCTTTAGCTTGACCACAGGGACGTTGGCGGATGCCGTGGTACCCGCTGGCACCCAGGTTGCTGCCCTACCGGAAAATGGGGAGCAAGATCCGGTGATTTTTGAAACGGAGCAGGAACTGGTCGTGACGGCGTCGCAGTTGAAATCGCTTTGGAGCGATGACCCGGAGCATGATCGGTTTACGAATCATGAAAAGCTCCTAGGAGCCAATTCATCCGAGCCAGAATATCTGTTTCAGGGGAATACTCCCCTTGACCATATTGCTTATCTGGGACATCGCGACATTCTGGGT
>JBAVRC010000441.1:0-3758 GCA_049694615.1 Thermosynechococcaceae cyanobacterium
TTTGCTTCATCCCCCAGAGGTCCAAAAAAAAGGTTCCTAAACGTGTTTTTGACCCTGAGCACCCCCATGTTTCAACGGCGCGGTTGTTGGAACAATTGAAAAGCTAATACTCACCTTGACAGGGGTAGGGTAATTTGACCGTAAAGGTGCTGCCTTGCCCTAACTGACTTTGAACCTGAATGGTGCCGTGGTGTGCTTTAGCGATCGCCATTGCAATGGCCAACCCCAACCCCGAACCGCCCGTTGCTCTGGAGCGATCGCTATTTACCCGATAGAACCGCTCGAAAATCCGAGCTTGTTCTTTAGGGGAAATACCAATGCCTGTATCTTGAACTCGGATTAAGGCGTGGCGATCGTCCCGGCTTAGTTTTATCCAAACCTGGCCGCCCTTGGGCGTATAGTGAATCGCATTCCCCGCCAGATTTGCCACCAGTCGATAAAGCTGTTCTTCCTCTCCCAAGACAGATAGATGCTGCTGCGTTTGAATTTCTACTGCAAGCTCAATGCCTGCGGTAATGGCCAGTGCCTCAAACTCATCCATCACATCGTAAATTAGCGTCTTTAAATCGCAGGGCTTCGTGAGCGATTGACGCTGGATATCCAGTCGAGACAGTAACAGTAAATCTTGAACCAGTTGCGACAGCCGAAGATTTTGACGGGCAACAGTTTGTAAAGTACTGCGAGATTCTGCTTCTGAAATCGTGTCTAGATCGAGAACCGATTCAACCGTAGCCCTGGTGGCTGCTAGGGGCGTTCGTAATTCATGGGCAGCATCGGCAGTGAATTGCTGTACCTGACGATAGGACTGATAGACAGGCTGCATGGCTAATCCTGCTAGACCCCAGCTCGCGCCGCTGACGAACAGCATGGCTACAGGAACGCCGACGAGCAGCATGACGCGCAGAGTGGCTAGATATTCATCGTAGTCCTGGAGCGATCGCCCGATCTGCATGTAGCCCCAAGGAGATTGATTCGAGGTCTTGAGAAGCAGTGAAATTTGATGATATCGCTTACCCTGGGGATCTACTAAAGTCTGCCAGAGTTCAGACCCCACTTTTATGGGTAGACCATCAGGCTGCGGATCTAACGTTGCCACGATTTTGCCCGACAAATCGATAAACCGCACGTAATAACCAGCTTGCTGAACGGCACCCAAAATATGACGATTTGAGTCCTTTCGGGCGCTTGAACATTGGGCTGTGGCGATGCAGATACCGGGCAGCAGTTGATCGGCTCCAGGTTCTAAATGCCCCGGATGTCTTAACACAGGTTCCAATCCATCATGGAGCGTTCCCGATACAGAGGTCAGCTCTTGATGGAGAGACTCCCAACGCGCTTGACAAACCATTTCATAGAACACAAGGCTGCACAGTCCTAGGATCGCTCCCATGACTCCTGCATACCAGCCCGTGAGCCGCCACCGTGTTTGACTAAAGGGTTTATTTCGATACATGCGGTAGATTCAGACGATATCCCAGTCCATAGACTGTTTCTAGCAGGTTTTCACACCCAAATTCAGCCAATCTCCTTCGCAGTAACCGGATTTGTGCAGGCACCACGTTACTAACAGGGTCATCTTGAATCCCCCAAATTCGGTTCATCAACTGGTCGCGACTCAGAATTTGATTGGGATGCTGCATAAAGTATTCAAGAAGCTGAAACTCTTTGGCCGTCACAGGGATCGTTTGCTCTTTGCCCTGACGATCCTGCACAGAAACCGTCGCGGTTCCATAGTCTAACATCAGGTTCCCTGCCTTAAGCTGGAGAGGATGCAGTTGGGGCGATCGCCGCTGAAGCGCTCGCAGACGCGCCTTTAGTTCCTCCATTCCAAAGGGTTTCACCAGATAGTCATCGGCTCCGGCATCCAGGCCAATCACCTTATCCTCCATGCTGTCTCTAGCCGTGAGCATCAAAACAGGCAAGGCGCTATTTTTGGCTCTCAAACGCTGACATAGCGCTATACCGGACAATCCAGGCAACATCCAATCCAAAATGGCAAGCGTGTAGTGGATTTGTGGAATATCCAAATAATTCCAGGCTTCTGTGCCGTCAGTCACCCAGTCCACCACATACTTTTCTCGACTCAACACCTTTTGAATCGCAGCACCCAAGTCAGGTTCATCTTCAACCAACAAAATCCGCATGATGTTAAAAAGCTTGAAACTGTCTCCTGGTCTGCAAAGCTCTCTGGCTTCCATTGCTCAATCCCTCGCTCAAGATAAACGGGTACCGTTTGGAATCAGGACAGCAGAATCGCATTGACTTAATCATAGGTATGAATTTGAGCCGTGCCTAGAGAAATCACCGTTGACGTATCTGCTCTTTTCCCGGAGACAGGCAACAGCCAAACATGGCTCACTAGGGTTGAGGTTCGGACAGACCTGAAGAAAACTTCTAACATCGTTTCTGGTGCCACGGGTTGAGCAAACACCAAGGTTGCTTTATTGCCTGCAACGGAGACTTTTGCCTCAATGGGTTGACCTGCCTTGTTTTTAACAACAATGTTTTGGGTGAGGGTAAAATCTTTTGGCAAATCCACGATCAGCTCTGAAAGGGAGTAACCTGCAACATGCACTCCAATATGGTAATCGGCAAATGGAACGCGGGAGTTACTAGGATTTGCAGCGCTATGGCCGAGATGAGGAACATTGGGGCCTTGTGAAGACCCGGTTGCGTGAGCAGTTGCGGCGGTCGCGGCTAAGGCTAAGAATAATGTGGTTGCGTAAATGATCGGTTTCATGATTATGCTCCTTGAATATGGGAACCTAGCAGACTCCCTATTCAAATAGCTTGGCAGCCAATCATAAAACTACGATGAAATGGATTTCGTCTCAGAAAGTTTAGTCCAATGTTGATCCAAGCCATTTTTGCGACAATTCTCACGTTCTCCTACAGCTTTTTGGCAGGTGTACTGGGAAAGTACCCCATTTCATCTTGATTTTATATTTGAACCGGATAATCAAAAGATAAAGACATTAAGCGCCGAATTCGTCTTTCTTTAAACATTCGAGGGTTTTCTCATGTTGAAGAATCTATTTGGTAAAAGGAATAAAGCTACAAACAACGGAACCGCTAAAGACCCGATCTGTGGCATGACGGTAGATGTCGCAACTGCTTTAAGGTCTGAGCGCGATGGGAAAACTTACTATTTTTGCAGTCCTGGTTGCCAACAAGCTTTTGAATCGCAACCCGCGCCCTGAAAGATAGTGCCGATTCGGACTCTTTGAAATCGGAGCCGGATTCAAAACAAATGCAACGCTCTTAAACCATTCATTCCAATACAAATGAGGTTGAGTCAGCATGGCGACTAACCACGCGCATCACGGCCACGGACAGGCGGCAGCGCTCAGTCCTAATCCCGGCGATATGGCTAAAGATCCGATCTGCGGGATGTTGGTTCCCAAAGCCACTGCCCTGAAAAGCGATCGCGGGAGTCGGACTTATTACTTCTGTAGTCAAACCTGTTTAAAAACCTTTGAGAACCCGGAGCGGGAACTCAAGTCGATGCGCAAGCGGGTCACGATTGCGCTGACAGGGGTGATGCTATTAGCCATTATGCGAGCGGCAGCTTTTATTGGGCTTGCGGCGGGAGTGACCCTAGTGACCTGGGTACCCTTTCCCGCACTTCCCTGGTTTACCTGGGGGGTAAGTAGGTTTGGGTAGAAAAACGAAGGTATATCAAGTAAGCTGAAGTGATTATCAGTAAAGGGTTTTAGCGATTTTGCATTGCTTGACGTAAGGTGGTTTGCTTATCCCAA
>JBAVRC010000442.1:0-2291 GCA_049694615.1 Thermosynechococcaceae cyanobacterium
GCGGGACAGCAATACCGCTCTTGCCCCCACCCCCTTCGACAAGCTCAGGGCAACGCCCAGCCCCTCTCCCCAGGGAGAGGGGAGCCAAACCAATGTCTTGTCCCCTCTCCTTGGGGAGAGGGCTAGGGTGAGGGCCGATCAAGCGTACCGCTTTACATCGGCACCCCCTCAGCCAGATCAAAATCTAGTGTTAGAAAAAAGTATTTCACCCGAGAAAGTAGCAGAATCTGCGTTAGATCCCACTTTAGAAAATTCAGACTTGAACGCTGAAAGTGCAACGTTTCGAGTTCGTAGAATTTCTCCTCGATTGGCAGGTTCGACCGGAATAAATATAGAGTCAGATTTTGCCAACGAATTTACATCACCATTAAGTCGAGAGACTGCAAACCTACCCCTAAAAAATATATTAACAGACACAGATATTTCGCAAAAATCTATCCATATCCACCCAAATCGATCTATAGCTAGCCCTTCAATGGAGCTAGACCATCCCCTAAACGTTTCTTTGAAAAGTAACCAATATTTTTATGAAGAGACTCAAAGTCCCCCAGTATTGGGGGATTTAGGGGGCGAGCGCCATGCATCAGTACTTCTCAAACCGCTTCCGACGGTCGCTGCAAAACCCAAAAATCATGTCTTACTCCAGCTCTCCCCAAAACAGGAGAATTCCGAAACGATCGCAACAACTCCCGCCTTACCTCTAGCCAAACTTCTCGCACAATCCTCCTCAGTCGAAGCAGCTCCGCTCCCATTAGCCTTACCGAAACGCCAGCAGGCCATTGAACAACGCGATCGCCCTATGGAAATAGAACCATCGGCAGATCGGCAAAACGCAACGAATCCTGTCCCAAGAGAACAACCTGTCTCTCCCGTTGCTCAATCTATGGGTCCGATCAATATCCAAAACATTGCCGAACAAGTGAGTCGACAAATTTTCCGCCAATTAAGACTTGAACGCGAACGTCGAGGAATGCATCCATGAATACTGCATCATTAGAAAAATTAAAAATTACACCCATGCTGATTAAGGAGAAGCGCTTAGAACGCCAAACTCCGATTCAGGTTCTCTTTAATCCAGAAAACTACTCTATCAATAAAAGCGTAAGTTGGAACTCGCTAAAATCAAACTCTAGCGAAGATCAAAAGGAAGCAACTTCAAGTCAATTTAATGCCCCGATTATCAAATTCGGTGGAGGTGGGAGTCGTGTATTGAACCTGAAATTGTTCTTTGATGCCACTGTTCCCATCGATCGGAATGGAAGAGAAATTTTAATTGACGATATTCGGGAAGAGACCAATGAAATTGTGAAACTAACTCGGATTCAACGGGATCAAGGGCAACCTCCGGTGTGCGAAGTCGAATGGGGTCAAGCTCCAGCGGGCTCCGATTTTCCGTTTACGGGCGTGATCACCAGTCTGAATCAAGAATTTACGCAATTTAATCGTGCAGGCAAACCTGTCCGAGGGACTTTGACCGTTGCGTTTCTCGAATTTTTT
Source organism: Thermosynechococcaceae cyanobacterium (assembly GCA_049694615.1). GTDB lineage: Bacteria > Cyanobacteriota > Cyanobacteriia > Thermosynechococcales > Thermosynechococcaceae > JAAURS01. Next base: position 1,498 of record JBAVRC010000442.1, read on the forward strand.
GACCCAGAACTGGATCTGCGCAAAACCGATCCAGAGCTAACGACTCAAATTATCCGGCGCGGTATGTCCCTTGGTCAGATTGCTGCAGAGCATTACCATAATCCAAAACTATGGCGGACGATTGCAGCCGCCAATGATATTGACGATCCGCGCCGCTTAGAAGCAGGTCGAGTCCTGACGATTCCCCAACTTAATATCTAGCCTCAAATATATTTAGCCTCAAATTGCCTTGAGAAAATTTTGGAACACTTCATTCTATAAACCCTATGCCTTTACCCCTATTACAACCATTTATACCCAAACTGAAGGTCAGAGGTGCAACGCTCCCCCTTGATCTAGCAACTTGTGTCATGACTATCACCGTTGAGCAAGATCTAAATTTACCCGGACAATTTACAGTACAACTGTTGGGCTTAGATCTGAATCAATCCATCCTGAATATCTTTGGCATTGGTCAGGAAGTCTCAATTCAAATCGATGGCCAGAACCCAAAACCTACACTTGTAGGCGAAATTACTGGCTTAGAACCTGAATTTCGCAGTAACGGTTTTTTAGGTTTATCGGTATGGGGGTATGATCGCCTGCATCGTCTCCAACGGGATCAAAAAACCCGTAGTTTTAGCAAACTGAAGGATAGTGAAATTGCGACACAGATTGCCACAGAAGCAGGTTTAACGGCACAGGTGGAGGATAGTCAAGTCATCCAAGAGTATCTCTTACAGACCAATCAAACCGATCTTGCCTTTCTCTAGGAACGTGCACAGTTGATTCACTATGAAGTGTTGGTCGAAAAG
>JBAVRC010000443.1:0-2232 GCA_049694615.1 Thermosynechococcaceae cyanobacterium
TTTGCTTCATCCCCCAGAGGTCCAAAAAAAAGGTTCCTAAACGTGTTTTTGACCCTGAGCACCCCCATGTTTCAACGGCGCGGTTGTTGGAACAATTGAAAAGCTAATACTCACCTTGACAGGGGTACTGCAGATGCCCTAGGGAAAATTGGGCCTGAAGCAAAAGCAGCAGTCTCCCAACTCATACCATTGCTGCGAGATACTAACGCGAGTGTGCGAGAGGCTGCTGCAGATGCCCTAGGGGCAATTGGTTCTGAAGCAAAAGCGGCAGTTCCTCAACTTCTTCCATTGCTGCGAGATGGGGATCGAAATGTTCGCTTGACTGCCATGACCACTTTGGGAAAACTGAAGTCAGTAAAAGAAACAGTCCCTCAAATTATTCCATTGCTTCAAGATCCAGATAAGGAGACTCGTCTAGCTGCTGTTCAAACCCTAGAAGAATTTGGCCCAGACACAGTCCAGGAAGAATTACCCTTCCTCATTAAGACTTACTATAAATATCAAAATCGGGACGTTTTGGATCTCATCGTATCTGTGGGAGGAGCTAAGGCGATCGCGACAATGATTGCCAATTCTCATGACAACAATGTAACGCTTAACATTTCTGAGTTTGCTGATTCGCTAGCTTGGGATGGGGGGTGTCAAGACTACTCATTTCACAGAAGTCCAGCAATCAGAGAAGTTATAATTCCTGCATTGGTAGACAACCTCAAAGACAAGAAGTCGCCCGATCGCGCTGAGACTGCATCTATCATCGGTCGGATCTCTCCAGCCGCTACTTCAGCGGTACCAGCTCTCATTTCAGCTATGAGCGATCGGGATGAGGGTGTGCGTCGCTCTGCGGTGGATGCCCTTCAAAGAATTGATGTGATAGCGTTGCGCCAAGCACTGATTGCCAACCTTCAACATAAAAACAAAGAAATTCGGAAGACAGCTATCGAAGAAATGAAATTGCTAACGAAGGATGCTGCATTGATTGCTGCGCTTCAAGATAAGGATAAAAAATTACGTCAACAAGCGATTGATGATTTTCTAAAACGTTCCCTACCGATCCCTGAACCGAAAGGAACAATGTGTGCTAGTCCAGTGCCCGCTTTTACAAATGCAATTCGGAGGTTCTTCAGGAGATAATACCCGAGTGTAAGGTTTCTTTACTGCTATTGATGCCCTCTCTATTAAAATGCTTAGCAATTGATATATGCCCCAGTCATTCTCCCAAGCCAATCTGCAAGGTAAGTCCTTTAAAGGGCAGGATCTAAAAGGCGCAAATTTCAGTTGTGCCGATATTCGCGGAGCCAACTTCGTCCATGCCAACCTGAGTGGAGCAGACTTGAGTGGTGCTAAAGCCGGATTAACGTGGCGGTGGGTGCTGCTGTTAGCGATCGGTGCCATTTGCGGCGCTGGTCTGGCAGGCATTATCTGCGGATACGCTGGAGCCTTTATCGGCTATATCGGAGCGGTGGCCGATGCCTTAAAAGAGAATCATTTTTCTGAACCTACTGCCCTAGAATTCTCGATCGCGACAGGATTGCCGTTGGGCGCGATGCTTCTGATGGGAGCAATCCTGCTTCGTCGCGGTTTAGGACAAACGATTGCCTATAGCGTTGCGATCGCGACGGGTCTAGTGCTCTTTGCCACTTTCAGCCCAGATAAACCAGGTCTCGATCGAGGAGATGCGATTATCCCTTTTCTGATTGGTCGGCCCATTATGCTGTTGGGTGCCCTAGGCGGCATAGCGATCGGCGCGATCGCCATTGCGGTTGCCATCAAAGTTTTCCCTAAGACCGTCTTTATCGCCGAATTCATCGCTATCCTGGGAGCAATCGGAGGAGCCATAGAGGCCATGACAGGAGCCATGACCGGATCTCCCATTCAGTCAAGTACGCCTGAGGCGATGGACTGGGTATTTTCAGGCATTCTAACGACTTGCTTTTTAGGTTGTATGACCTATATCGGTTTGCGTGCCTGCCAGGGCGATAAAAAGTATGCATTGATTCAGGACATCTCTAGTATTATCTCCGCGCTCGGTGGGACTAGCTTTCGAGGTGCTGACCTCAGCGATGCAAATTTTAACCAAGCCACCCTCAAAAGTACCGATTTCAGACAGGCCATCCTCGCCCGCACCCACTGGCACCAAGCCCGGAACCTAGCCCTCTTCTGTTACTCTGGGGAGAGTAAAATAGAAATAGAGCTTGAAACCAAGGAGGGGGCTATGACAGCACCGAGAGACCC
>JBAVRC010000444.1:0-6691 GCA_049694615.1 Thermosynechococcaceae cyanobacterium
GCGCCATAACGGCATCATTTGGGCAGAAGGGGTACCCAACGAAGGCGCAACCTTTTACCTCAAGTTTCAACACGTGCGTTAGAATTTCCCTCAGACCGCAATTTATTTTATTCTTTAAGAGATAAAGAAAATGCTATGCCTGAGAATGAGCAAAAGTCGGAACCATATCTGACCCGCTCCCTCTCTCTTCTAATTATTGAAGATGTATCAGAGGATGTCGATTTAATTCGGTTCTCCCTCGATGATGCCAACATTAACTTTACTGCCGACGTTGCCTCAACAGCGATTGCTTGTCAACAATACTTGGCCAAGCAGGCTTACGATGGGGTTCTAAGTGACTATCGGCTACCCAATTTTAATGGGTTACAAGCCTTTGAGATTTTAAAAAATTCAGGACAAGATATTCCCTTCATTCTGATTACGGGAAGGTTAGGAGAAGAGGCAGCCGTTGAGTGTATCAAAACAGGCATGACCGATTATGTTTTGAAAGATCGGTTGTTTCGTCTGCCGATGGTTTTACAACGGGCCCTCAACGACTTTGAACTGCGCCATCGACAAAAGGCTGCGATCGCCCAAATTCAGCAACAAGCTTGGCGAGAAACCATCATCAACCAAATTGTTCAAGCCATGCGGGAAACCTTGGTTTTGGGAGATGTACTGCAAAAAACAGCTGATCATTTACATGAGGCACTTCAGGTTAGTCGATGTCTAATTTTTCAGCCAAATTCAATGCAGAAAATGCAAGCCATATATGTCAGCACCGACAAACCCGTATGCGAAAATCTAGTTAATATTTCTTGTATTTTTTATTCCTATTATCACCAGATGCTTGTTCAGGGGAAGCAGGTTGCTACTCATCACATTGATGATGGGTTTCCACCAGAAATTAAGCAGGCTGTATTAGATTATTCACTTCACTCCGTTATGATTACTCCCCTTTTATATCAGCAGACTTATTTAGGTGGAATTAGCTTATACCAATGTGATAAAGAAAGAGTTTGGTCAGAGAATGAGTTGGTCTTAGTTAAAGCGATCGCCGATCAATGTGCGATCGCAATTCATCAAGCGGAACTTTATCAAAGTGCTCAAACAGAATTGACAGAACGAAAAAAAATAGAAGATAGACTTCGTCATGATGCCTTGCATGATGCATTGACAGACTTGCCGAACCGAACACTGATTATCAACCGAATACACCATGCGCTCCAGCACTTCAGACGAATTTCTCATCATGCTTCGCCGCAAGAAACAAATCAATTTGCTGTCCTCTTTTTGGATCTAGATCGTTTTAAGATCGTGAACGATAGTTTGGGACATTCCGTTGGGGACCAAATGTTGAAAATGGTAGCCCAACGCCTGACTAGTTCGCTGAGGGCCGAAGACTCTTTGGCTCGTCTAGGCGGAGATGAATTTGTCATTCTAATAGAAGAAATTAAAGAAGTTAGCGATGCCATCGAGGTGGTTCACCGTATTCATAAATCGCTTAAAAGTCCGATGATTTTAGATGGGCACGAAGTTACGGTTAGTACCAGCATTGGAATCGTTATTAGCGCAATCCACTATACACACCCAGATCAATTACTTCGAGATGCAGATATTGCGATGTATCGGGCGAAGCATAACGGTCGAGGTTCCTATGAATTGTTTGACCCAGCCATGCATACGCAGGTCATCAGTCAGCTTCAGATTGAGAATGATCTGCGCTATGCCATTGAACATCGAGGTTTAGCGCTTCATTACCAACCGATTATCTGTCTGAAATCTCTTGAAATCAAGGGATTCGAAGCATTGGTGCGTTGGCATCATCCCACGCGAGGGTTAATCTACCCAAACGAGTTTATTCCACTGGCAGAGGATACTGGCTTAATTATTCCCATTGATTTTTGGGTATTGCGAGAGGCTTGCAGCCAACTGCGTCAGTGGCAAGATCGCTTCCCCAGTAAAACCTCACTATACATGAGCGTTAATTTTTCAGCTCATCAGTTTTCCCAACCAGAATTAATGACTAAGATTGATAAAATTCTGACAGAAACAAATCTAGATTCACAGTTTTTGAGGATCGAAATTACTGAAAATATTTTAATTGAAAAGACAGTGATCGCCAATGAAATATTAAATCAATTCAGACATCGCAATATCAAGATCTGTTTAGATGACTTTGGCATAGGCTACTCTTCTCTAAACTATTTGCACCGATTCCCAATTAATACCTTAAAAATTGATCAATCTTTCATATCGCAACTCACCGTCAATATTGGCGATCAAGAGATTGTAAAGGCGATTGTAAATTTAGGACTAAACCTAGGATTAGATATTGTTGCCGAAGGAATAAAACTTCCCGAACAGTTAGAATTACTTGCGGAATATGATTGCCATTCTGGACAAGGATACTATTTTTCTAGGCCCTTGGATGTTGCTGAGGCCGAACAATATTTGCAGGGTAATATAACCTTAGCTGAGATTGGAAATTGAGCAGACTAAACTGTATGGTATGTCAATTGCAGCGAGATCCATTGGGTTGTATCCAACACCCAGGTATTTTTAGGGGTAATGCCCAATGCAGTTGTGGCTGGCAAACTGGCTTGATGGAGATCGGCCAACAATTTTTGGATGGTAGGTAATGGTTTGGCAAGGGGGGCAAACCCGGCGATCGCATTAGGCAACGCGACTTTCTGGACCATGGTTTGAGCAGCTAACCACTGGGTTAAGGGTTGGCGGGTCAAGATAATGAAGGTTCGGGTAACCCCAGCCACGGGACTGGCTTTCCAGGTTTGAGCTGTTGCGGGCAGCACCATAGAAGCCCCCGGTTGAATCATCGACGGCTTGAGGACAAGGGTGCGGGCTGGACTGAGATTGGAACCGTCTGTTTCATAACTGGCAAAAGCAGTGGTGCCACCATTAAACCCCACCACCAGCGCATATATCGGCACATCGCTATGATTGCTCATACGATACTGAATGGCTGTGCCATTGGGAATCGTGAGGATTTTGCCCGTTTTGTCCACCTTGGGAATCAACGGTTCTGTCAAGGGATCGGCAGGCAGTAATGGGGGACTACCATCCGTTTGCAAGCGAATCAGCGGTTGGGGCGGGTCGTCGATGGTCTCCAGGGTAACCGTGGCGAATAACGCAGTTGCCTGGTTGTTCTGGCTGAGTTCTAGCCATTTGAGGGCCAGCAGGGTTTCCAAGGTTGGCAAGAGCCGTTGAATCGCCCGTTCCACCACTTCGCCGCGATCGCCGAGGGTGTTGGGCAACAGAACACCACCGAGATAGGCCAATCCATAACTGGCATTCGCTAAGGGTTTTAAGGTTTGTTTCGGAGCGACATCCGCCGTTTCCGTTCGGCCTTCTGTGCTCAGGGGAGCTGGAATTTTGGCCAACACATAGTCAGCAGGACGGTCTGCTCCAACCACCTGGATGTTGCGCTTGGCCATCGACAGCACACTGGTGGCATCCACCCGTTCAATGCGATCCAGATTGGACCCTAGGGCCAATTGCAACTTCAGACTGCGCGGAATTACGCGAATGGCTTCCTGCAAAAACAGTCCAGGTTGGAGCGATCGCCCGGTCCCCGGCGGTTGCGGATCGAGCACTTGGGCGATCGCCGTCCGGCCTCGTCGGGATTGAAGTTGGAGCAGTAAGGGCGGTTTAGCGGGCGACAAAACGGGACGCGGCTCTTCAGAGTCCGGTCCCTCTGCTGAGAGCGTCATGGCTCGCAAACAACTTTGGGGCTGATACAGGGCCAATAACGCCTCAGGTAGTCCGCCCAGCCAAAGCTTAGCCGTTTGGCCCCGGCGATCCGTAGAGATCACTGCGCCCACTGATGGCAGCAGTTCTCGCTGGTCTGTGTTCCAAGCCAGTGCCCCGAAACTTTTTTGCCCCTTGACGGAGGGCTGCGGGCTAGGGCCAATCCGTTGGACCATCTGGCTAGCAAGATGACTGAACTGCACCGGAATGGACGCGCTGGGAGGGCTGGCCCAGAGTTGCCGAATGAGGGCGGAAGAGAACAACCCTGCCGAAAATTCAGGGCAATCGATTTCTAAGGCAGTCGGTTGAGCCGTAGTCGCCGCCGACAGCACCAGTCCAGGTACCTGCTCGGCTTGTCGTTGCACCTGGGCTTGATCGCGGGTGAGTTGCGTTTGTTGCAACAACCGCGCTTGAAAGGCTAATTCTGCCGCCGAAAATTCGCTGAATTCGCGTTGGGGCAGGGCGCGTTCTCGGATGCTATGGCACTGGAGATCTTGCACGGGTTGCAGTCCCGCATCCAACACCGTGGTCACCTGGTCAGTTAATAGCGATCGCAACAGCAAAAAGAGCGTATCTTCATAAATTCCGTTGAACAAGGGTTGCCCCTTGGCCACCGGGTTTGGAACCCAGCCATCATAGGGGATCAGCACCTGTTGATCATCAAACTGGGGGCCGCCGCCCTCTACCGTCGTGCGAGTCCGTATCAAGCACCCGTAGCCGCTGAAATGAAACACCACAATATCTCCTGGACGGGCCTGATCCGCCAAATGGGACATAAAAACCGCTTCGATGTTACTGCGGGTAGCAGCTTCATTGGTGAGCATTTGAATATCTTGATCTTGAAACCCAAACCGATGCACCAAAAGTTCGTGGTGTAGTTCGACATCGGTCACACAACCCTGGAGGGCGATCGCCGGACTCCATCGGGAGTATTGATTGACCCCCACCAACAAGGCCAGTTTGCGCGGTGTGGATTGGGCTAAAACCTGGCTATAGCGGTGTGCCAATGGCAGCCCACCTAGCCAGAGACCCACCCCCAAAGCGCCAATCCGTTGTAAGAAATCGCGTCGTGTGGATAACATTCTGCAAAGAAACCCAAAGGATGTCCGAGCGCGGGCAGTATGTTGAAAGGAGCGTTCTTTTAGAGATCGACCATTATGCCTAGCGGTTGAAACCGCGCCTACAAGAACGAAGTCCGCCTGCGCGGACTAGGAGGGTATTTCAACCCGCGCAGGCGGGTATTGTTCATCTAGCCGCGATTTCAATCGCCGGGGTTATTGAATTCACAATCCCAAGCCTTTTTATCCTCTCATGAGAAAACTGCTGCGCCGAGGCTTTATTTTACTCTTCTCGCTGATCTGGTGCCTCAATTCCGCCGGCGTGTCGGCAGCCCCCTGGGAACCTGGAACCGATTATCTTTCCCCTCACTGCGAGACGATTCAAGAAACCGGGTTACGGGTTGAGTTAAACCGCACCATTCAAGACTTTTTTCTAGACGAAACGGCCTTCGATTTTGCGGCGCTTGTGGATCGCCAGTGGCGAATCTTACAGATGGATGCGGCGATTGATACGGCTGTCGATCAGGCGGTGGCAAACGTGGCTACCAATGCTGGAGCAATCAATCGCTTCAAGAGCAGTTGGGTTCCCGCCAAAGCGGCTGACTTAACGGATCAGGTTATGGCGATCGCCTTTCGCTCGGCGGGGTTGACAGGGGCCTTGACCCAACTGTCCGACCATGTGGCGTCGGAATTGTCCGGCAAACTGGAAGCGGTTTCAGCCCGGTCATCGGCCTACGCCCTGGATTGTCTGCAACAATTCATCGGTCGCCAGTATTCTCAAACCTTTGTGGACGTGTTTGGGAAAACGATTACCGCCTCGACCCCCGATGCCGCTGACACCCTAGCCTCCTTGCAACCAGAGACCGCCACCTTTTTTAAGACCCATTCTTTTGCCTTTGGCGGTGTGTCGGCCCTTGTGGCGGCCCGCATCACTAAACAAATGGCAAAAGGCGTATCTAAGCGGGTATTGCAACAGGTTGGAGAGCGTCTTTTAGGGCGACTGGGGACCAGTATGGTTCCCCTCGTGGGTGAAGCGGTCGGGGGCGGGCTGTTGGTCTACGATTTCGTCAATAGCTTTGATGGGGCATTGCCGGAGATTCAAACCGCCCTTAAAGCGCCTGAGGTAAAAACAACCTTGCGGGAGGCGATCGCCCAGACGGTCGAAACCGAACTGCGGGCCGATGTCTTCCAAATTGCGCGGGAAATTTCCAATGACATTTATGCTGAATGGTTGGATTTTCAACGCCAGTATCGTGAGACTTTAACGCTGGCTGGGGATTTGCCGGAATTCCGGGATCTGTTGGCCCAAGAACCGGATCTGTCGAAGGTCTATCGGCTGGTCGGCGCGGCTTTGAACCAGATGGGTCGCACCCAACTCATGGATGCCATTCAAGCGGGTAGCTTTGCGCGGGCCTTGGCCCTGCCGGAAAGCACTTATGTCATCTTAGACACCACCCATAGCCTTGCCGTTTTGGTGGACTGGGCCAATCTAGCGGGGAATCGCCTAGAGGAGGTGACCCGTACCGAACTGTACAAACATCTGTCGCCCCAAGACTTGGATCGACCGTTGTTACTGGGGTTACTATCCCTCAAAGACCCCTCGACGATTGATAAACTGGCGCTCTTGGAAACCACCGCTATTCGCCAGCTCTTGACCCTCGCTACGCCCACCTTAGTGGCCTTAGCCACCCATCTTTCCGCCGCCGATTTGCAACGACTGGCCCATTACGTGGGGGAGTTGGACCCGACCCAGACCAATCAACTGGTTCTGTTCCTCCTCAATGGCGATGGCGCGATCCTTCAAGAGGCCAATGTCATGGCCCACCTGATTCAAAGCCGGGATATCAACGCGGCGTTGCAATTTTGGGAAGCACCCTTCAATGGGT
>JBAVRC010000445.1:0-2803 GCA_049694615.1 Thermosynechococcaceae cyanobacterium
GGCTCCCAGTTGCCGCATGATCTGGGCCCATTCGCCTAAGGTCGGTCCAGGACCGCCAATACGATTATGGGTTGCGGCCAACAGCACAGTACCATCGGCGGTTTGACCGATGCCACTGCGATCAGCCGATTGTTGCGCAAAGGTGGGGTTAAATTGCTCGGCGATCGCATCCACCACAATCCGGCCATTCTCGATCAACAAGGGTCCGGCTCCCATGATATTGGGGTAAGCCTCAAAAGCTGGAATGATCGATCGCCCTTGGTATTGGAGTTGATTTCCCGGTGCTAATTCGGGTCCAGGGGGAATACCCCGCAACACCAGCAAATAGCCGTTCCGAGGGATGGGTATCGCCGTCCCTTCCGGGGCAGGTTGGAGAGATTGCACTTGGTTATTGATCACGGTGGCCACTTGCTCATTTTTGAGCAGGGGCGTATAGGTCGGTCCCCAAATGTCGGTATAACGGGCCATCCCCTTTTGCGGATAACCACTATTGCTGGAGGCGATCATCAGGGTTTGTCCTTGCTGGGTTGCAACCCATTCTTGCAACATCAACCGTCCCACCTTCACTTGACCTTGGGGGGTCCAGGCAATGACACCCCGGTTCAAGATGGGACTGGACACCCAAACCCCCTCTCGCCGAATTGCGCCGAGGGTGGTTTGGCGATCGCGACTAAAAAAACCAGCATTAATGGCAGCAGCAGCTTGGTTGCGCTGGGCCATCGTTGATAGCCCATCAATGCCGACCAACGCATTAGACCCGCCCCACAGGGGGAGTAACCGCAATCCAGGTTGACGCAAATTGACCGCCAACCAAGTGACCGGAAACTGAGCGTTCCCCAGACTGACCAGATCTTCGCGCCACACCAACCCCGGTGCCCACACAATGCGCCGGGATTTCATCGGCGTTTGGCGAATATCCACCACCAAGCGCGGTGGGTTGTCCAAGGTCCAAATCTGGGGTTGAAATCGACCGTCCATGGTCCCTTGAAGGGCAATACGTCCCGACGCTGGCGTTATTTTTAAGGACTTTAACCCCAACCCAGGAACCATCGAGAACCCTTGCAGTGCAGTTGGAGACAGGGTTGCATCGGTCTGAATCGTAAACTGGCGATCTGTTTTTCCAGTTCTGCTATTGGTCAGGGAAGCCAATCGCCAAGGCGTTGGCCGATCCAGCGTCAGCACCAAGCGTCGCCCCCAAGGTTGTTGGCCTACTTGCACCGACTGCACCGTCGCCGAAGGGGTACGAATGTCCAATACCCCCAATCGAGGCGTGAGTTGCCAGCCCCACTGACGGGCCGCATCCGTCAGATTGAGATACCGGGCTGTTCCATTACGATTCAAACGGGTGGACAGGGTCGTGGGCGCAGAGGAGAACCACTGTACAGGTTGTTGGGTCAGACTCGTCGTATCCCCTAAATCGCCGCCCAAATAGCGCATCCAAACGCTATCGGCAATGCCCACTGAGGGCTGAGCTGACTGGAGGTCCGGCCAAAGCGCCCAAGCGCCGGGAACAGGTTGACCATTGATGACCACCTGATTGCCTTCTTGAACATTGACAGCTCGTCCGGGTGCAACTGCGGTAGCCCAAAGGAGTCCGGCGGTAGAAACCGTTAAAAAGCCCGAGCGAAAACGGGGGAACCCTTGAAAGGTCAACGTCCCCGGACGGGTTGTGATACAACGCATGTTAATAATCTAGGGAGTTGTGGGCTGACTGGGCGTAGCCGTGGTGGGTTGTGACGTACCTCCCGCCGGCGTTTGCAGTTTTTCGAGTTGCCGTTTGCGAAATTCGCTCACAGCCGACTGAAACCCTTCTTCCTGTTCAGAGGAAAAATCGCCAACACTGCGACCGCCGGACAGTTGAAGCTGATTGATTAAACTAAAAATCGAGGAGGCTCCCTGCCCAGAGCGATTGTTCCAGAGATCGTTTAAGTTTTGATTGGCGTAGGGATCGGTTGCCCCTGACGTAATGGGCGCGGTTTGCGCATGGAGGGGAGCAGCCATTGCACCCAGAAGGGCGAGTAAACTGCTGCACCTCAGGGATGTGTTCCAGATTCTGTTTAGAGCTTTCATAGAGAGGTCTTGCCGTTAACAGCTTGGGGAAAGGGTGGGCAGGCCAGCTTTGGGCCTTTTTTCGATCTGCTGCAAGGGGGTTGAGTGCAAGTTGCTTAGGGCCATATTAGCGCACTGGCAAACCTTAGGATGCCCCTATAGACGAATCGGACTGACGATTGTGCCGAATACTGCCTTGAACGATTAAACTAGCCATTTGATGGCGGTATTGAACCTGTCCAATACCCAACGTGCGATCGCCCCTTTTATCAGGAAATCCTATGACCCAATACAATGTCTATGCCCTGGGCAATGCCCTCGTCGATATCGAATGCGAAGTCTCCCCCGATCTGTTGCAGGGGTTACGGATTGACAAAGGGGTGATGACCTTAATTGACGAAGACCATCACCATGAAATTTTGAACCAGTTGAATAGCCATCCCCTGAAGCGGGCCAGTGGTGGATCTGCTGCCAATACGGTCATTGCCGTGAGTCAGTTTGGCGGCAAGGCATTTTACTCTTGCAAAGTGGCGGACGATGAACCCGGTCAGTTTTATTTAAATGACTTGCTTGCCAACGGTGTTGACACGAACCTGCAAGTCCATGCCCCCGAACCCGGCGTCACGGGCAAATGCTTGGTGTTTGTCACCCCCGATGCCGATCGCACCATGACCACCTTCCTGGGCATTTCCGGCGGATTGTCGGATGCCGAACTGGTCCCGGAGGCGATCGCCGAGTCTGCCTACACCTACAT
>JBAVRC010000446.1:0-2562 GCA_049694615.1 Thermosynechococcaceae cyanobacterium
AATACAGTGGGGGGTAATTGTGTTGAGAATGCTCAGTTCTCGACCCGCCCCGGCATAGAGAATGGGATCATCGAGGCCATAGTTTTCGATATAAATGGCATCTCCCTGATGGATCAATCGATGAACACCTTGGCGATAAGGGGTCCAGAGGTTGTAGTCGTAAACTTGCTCCGAATAAAACCCCACCCCTTGAAAAAATGCGAAGGGTAAGGGACGAAACAGCACATGGATATAGGCAAAACGCTGTGGCTGTGCAGCCGCCTGTTGCGCATTGGTAAATTCGCCCGCCATCCATCGGGCCAGCGTGATTAAATGACTCTTTTCCCCTGCCGACACGGATCTGGTTATCCCCTTGATTGAACAGTCGAACGTTGGCCTATGGTGCGCTTAAATCCCGCACCTCCGACGCAAACGATGCCGTGACCACCCCCGACCCCTGACTGGTTTTAATCAGCGATACGCGAAAGCGTAAATTCGGGTTGACGAACCAAATTTTTTCCTCTGCTGCGGCGTGGTCGTAAGCCGAAATCAGCACAAACGTATCATCATCGGTGAAATGGTAGCGCCCAGCTGCCGGAACGGTTTCTGCATAGCCCTGATCTCGCAGCAGTTGGCCTTGCCTGGGATCCTGCGGATCGGGAACAGGGACCAGTACCGTGCTGCCCTTGAGTTCTTCCGTCTCATCCCAATCGGATGTTCCTTCCCAGCACATGTGAAAGGGCGACACGATGGTTTCAGGTGCAACCCCATAACGTTCGCAGAGCCCCTGCACCGCCGGATCGGTTGGGGAAATGGGTGTAATATCAATGACCGACTCAACGGCCTCAAAGTGACGAAAGACCAGATGATGTGCACTCCGCTGCGACTTCCAACGACCGAGGGATTGGGCTACAAATTGATGAATATCCATACCAATCCTAGACAAAATAGGCAACCTCAATACGTTTGAGTGTTTGTCGCTGGACTTTTGCAGCGGGCGGATCTGTTACAAGCGCTGATTTGTAGTCTACCCAAACCACCCAGGGATACATTCATGCACTCTGGCTACCTTGGCAGACTTGGCAGAGATCAACGTCTAGCCCAGCCTTAACGGTGTCCATTGCGAAAAATATTACAGATTATTGCTTTCAATCAAAAAATTGAGACTCAGGTTGACACCTTCTCCTATGTTCAGAATGTAGTACTCGGAATGTGCTTGCAATGGAGCGAGCCGTCGATGTCTCAAGACAAATCGTAGAAACAAGGAGAGCTCAATGCTTGACGCATTTTCGAAAGCGGTCATTGCAGCAGATGCAAGTACGTCTTGCGTAACTGACATTGATTCCCTCAGAGGGTTCATTGCTCAAGGCAATAGACGGCTGGATGCAGTGAATGCGATCGCCAGCAATGCAAGCTGCATGGTATCCGATGCGGTGGCTGGGATGATTTGCGAAAACCAAACCTTGATCCAATCAGGCGGCAACTGTTATCCCACCCGTCGCATGGCTGCTTGCTTACGCGATGCTGAAATTATTTTGCGCTATGTGACCTATGCGTTATTAGCTGGGGATGCTTCCGTTCTCGATGATCGGTGCTTAAACGGTTTGAAAGAAACCTATGCTGCGTTGGGTGTCCCCACTGCCTCTACCATCCGTGCTGTTCAAATCATGAAAGCACAAGCTACTGCGCACATTCAAGATACCCCCAGCGAAGCCCGTGCCGGTTTTAAATTGCGCAAAATGGGAACGCCCATTGCCGAAGATCGGTGCGCCAGCTTGGTTGCCGAAGTTGGAAGCTACTTTGATCGCATCATGGCTGCGTTGAGCTAGTCTTTGGCTGAACAGAGCGTCTCTAAACCCGATCAATCTAAGAACGGGTTGTTTTTAAAAAGCCAATCTGGGAGATATAAATCCATGAAATCCGTTGTTACCACTGTTATTGCGGCTGCAGACGCAGTAGGCCGTTTTCCTAGCTCTTCTGACTTAGAGGCGGTCCAAGGTTCTATTCAGCGTGCTGCGGTTCGTTTAGAAGCTGCCGAAAAACTGGCTAACAATATTGATAGTGTGGCACAGGAAGCTTATGAGGCTTGCATCAGAAAATATCCATACTTGAACAACCCTGGAGAAGCCAACTCCACCGACACCTTCAAAACGAAATGTGCTCGCGATATCAAGCACTACATGCGGTTGATTCAATATTGTTTGGTGGTCGGCGGTACGGGTCCCCTCGACGAGTGGGGTATTGCGGGCTGTCGCGAAGTCTATCGCTCTCTGGGACTGCCTACGGCTCCTTATGTCGAAGCCCTCAGCTATGCACGTAATCGCGGTTGTGCGCCTCGCGATATGTCCGCACAAGCGTTGGTCGAATACAATTCGCTTCTGGACTACGCGATTAATGCCCTATCTTAGCCATTAGGGCCGCAAGACTCGGTGATGTCTTGCTTGCTAAGAGACTCTCGGTCAGTGGGTTTGCCCGGTTCCGGTTAATCTGCTGATGGGGAGTCTCTTTGTATTGGTTCGGTTGAATACGATGGATAAACGCTTTTTTAATCTGTTTAATCTGACTGAGGCAGAGGCGATCGCC
>JBAVRC010000447.1:0-2061 GCA_049694615.1 Thermosynechococcaceae cyanobacterium
GTTCCAGTAAGCCGCCACGATGCCAGCTTCACTCCTCTCTAAAGACTGGAAATAAAATAATTGACTAAATTGAATTAACCCACCGGTCAAGAGGGCCAACAAAAATATTTCTGGGGCTGGCAATTTCCATTCAACAAACGGCCAGACAAAAGGGATTAGCAATACGATCAGAAGGGATGAGAGGGAACTCGTTATAACTCCTACCCAAGGACGACTAAACACCCGTTCAACACAGTGAGAATCCAAAACATGAACGATCGCCCAGAACATGGGGCTTAGCAATGCAAAAAACAGCCACATCAGACCCCCTGAAAAAAGACAGAGTAATATGAAGAGCAAGGTTAATTACCTCAGCCCTTAAAGCCAGAAATCTAAGTGAATCAAATTCAGTGTTAAACCCGAGCCCAAATACCACGGCAGTGGACTTTCGGAACCTAAGCTTTTGACCCCCATCAGCCCAGGTATAATAGAGCTAGACCGCCCCAAATTACTGCACCAAAACTGGCGCCAGGGGCAAGAATGTATACAGAAAATCGATATTTAGTGATTCGCTAGCTAAAAATACCATATTCACTAGGGTTTTGCATACTTTTATTTTTTTGTTTTTTAAATAGTTTTTCAAGGCAAAATCTAGCTGCCAGAGTGTCATGCGCCTGAATGATCGACACAAAAAAGCTATAGCTTGTAGATCTGTACCAGCAGCCCTAGTCTAACTACCTTCCTGCAAAGGATACAGAGAAACCGTAACCGCAGAAAAACCAGATCAAGTTGAGAGGTGAAAATCCAGGTATCTTAAGACCTTCAAGACTTTAGTAGCTCGGGTTTTGCGATCGCATAACCCTGGGCAAAGTCAACCCCTAGAGAACGGAGGGTTTCGAGGATATCTGGGGTTTCAACAAACTCAGCGATCGTCTTGATATTGTTGAGATGAGCAATTGAATTAATGGCACGGACAATTTCAAGGTTAATTGGATTCTCATTCAAAGTCTTTACAAATGAGCCATCAATTTTAAGATAATCAATAGGCAGATTTTGTAAATAGGCAAAGGACGACATCCCACTGCCAAAGTCATCTAGAGAAAATTTACACCCAACAGCTTTTAAGGTATGGATAAACTCGACCGCTTTACTCAGATTTGAGATCGCAACCGTCTCAGTAATTTCAAAGCAAATCGTTGTAGGTTCAATTTGGTAAGTATCTAACTGTTCTAATAGAAACCCAGCAAAATGAGGTTCATTGAAACTGCTCCCTGACAGATTAATGGCATATTCGACTGTCGAATCCGCACTAGAGCCCAAGTGCGATCGTTGGTCCCGGAGAAAGGCAAACAGAGCGCGCACTACCCAACGATCGATGACCGGCATGAGGTTATAGCGTTCAGCGACTGGAATAAACACACTCGGTGAGACAATACCCCCTTCCCCATCGAACAACCTTAACAGAATTTCAAAATGCTGGCGGGACGGTCCAGGAAGTTCTCCGAGTCCAGCCTTAGCCGTCACAGCCAGATCTCCCCCATTCAATTCACCCTCAACGAGGCGATCGCCCTCTAGTACAAATTGGATCGGTGCCCGGCGAGAAAGTACCGGTGCGATCGGCTGAGCATAGAGGCGAAAGCTATTATCTTCAATAGCTTGGCGAATTTTCACCGCCCAATGCATCTGGCTTAAATGGAGTTTTAAATCACTACTGCCCAGATCATAAAAATGAATCCGGTTGCCACCCTGATTTTTAGCCGCATAACAGGCCAGATCGGCAGCGGTCATAACGTTGCCAATTTCCAAACTTTTGTGGGTCATTTGAGTCAGCCCAATACTCGCCCCAATCGTAAAGATTTTGTCTTGCCAAATAAATCGATAGGATTCTAAGCTATTCAGAAGGTTCTGGGCGATCGCATTGGCCTGCTCCAGGGAACAATGGTGAAGCACAATCCCAAATTCGTCTCCCCCTAAACGAGCCAAAACATCAGTCTTGCGGAGTCTTTTCTGGAGCAGGTGGGCAATCTGCTTCAGCAGTTCATCCCCAGCACCATGGCCACAGGTATCGTTGACAATTTTGAA
>JBAVRC010000448.1:0-1703 GCA_049694615.1 Thermosynechococcaceae cyanobacterium
AGGTCACATTGTTGGATGCTTTTTCGTACAGGGCTTGAGTGGGCGTATTGATCTCGACTTTGGCCGCTTCATTCACCAGCCGCAGCGGATCGCGAATCACCTGTCCATCCTTGACATGAAGAAGCACCTTGCTGCCTTGCTTAATCATCACTTCCCCCTTCAGGGCGGTGGGGTCATTCAGGGCTTGTTTCAGCATCTCTACGGCTTCGTTATTCAACCGATTTTGCTTGACGCCATAGTCATTGATCTTGAATTGACTTTGCCCGTCATAAAAGATTTCCAGCCGTTGGGTATCAATATTGCGCTGCGATAACTGCTGTTCGATGGAGAGCGCATAGTCCATGTTTTCCTTGGACAACTCCGCCTTTTTGAGATCTTCAAATGTGGTCGAAACTTTTGGTTCCTCTTGAGGTGCCACTGGCTCTAGACTCGGCTCAGACTCGCCGTCCTGGCTGATCACAGCCATTTCTGGTTCCGGTCGTACCACTGGCTCCAATATCGGTTCGGAACGCTGAGACGGTATTCGTTCGGGAGACTCGAACCCAGCTTGTTCGGGGCTACCTTGAGGGTCTGGTGAAAAGCCGTTGTTATCGTTCATCCCTAATTCCTCCATTGAAGTTGCACTGTTCTGAGACTTGAGACGCGAGACCGTCGCCTTAACCTGTTCTGTCAGCGCTCTAGCGCGACCGATCGCCTGCTGGGACATCCGCACCGTTTCGGCCAACAACACTTTCGGTCCCTTCTCCGCCATCTGTTGGGCCAGGGCAGATCCACCCTTGAGAATGGCATTCCCGGTCAACACACCCACCGAACCTTCACCCAGGAGTTGCCCACCGCGATCCGCTGCACCCATGACCAGAGGGGCGATCGCACTCCCCAAGCCATTGGCTATCGTCTGCAATCCCATCCCGCTGGGCAAGTTTGCCATCACGGATTGTCCGAAATGGGCCAAGGCATTACCCGCAATGGCAACGCTAGCTGTCGAAAATAGATTGCCGCCTAGATCGATCGCCGTTGAGATCGCCTGCTGTGCCCCTGGCAGTTTGGACGCGATCGCCGTGACCAATAGCGGAAACGCCACTTGCTGCACACCGGATTTGAGCGACTTCAACGGTAATGGGGTAACTGCAAAGAAGACGCCCTCGGTAGATGCCAAGGCCCGATAGCCTGCTCTCGCGGCTTCTGCCAACGTATTCCGCGCTTCAAGAACTGGCATGAAGAGGGTGGAAGGTTTTGCTTCCAAAGACTCGCTCAGGCGTTCTAAGTCGGTATTGCGTTGGGCTGTTTCGTAGGGGGCAACCAGCGATCGCACATAGCGATCCGCCTCGGACGAATTGCCGCTCTGGTCTTGCAAACGTTGGGCATAGGGCGCATTGGCAATGATTTGGGCCAGTTGGTCTGGCGGTATTTCAATTCGATTGGCGGCATTGACCACCGTCCGGTCATTCGCCATCAGTAGATCGCGATCGCCCGTCGCTTGCAACCTCTCATAGTCTGAGATAGACAACCCCAACAGTTGCATATACTGCTGCTGTTCGGGATTTGGGGTAAAGGCTGACACTGAGGGAGGATCCAACGATTCAGATGGTCCTAAAAATCGTCCTTTCTCAATCAGACTGAACGTGCCATCCGCATTTGCCGCAACTTGGGCAGGACTTGCAATCGTCAGTTCAACACCAGGGCGATCGCCAGGTCGAAAGCCG
>JBAVRC010000449.1:0-2715 GCA_049694615.1 Thermosynechococcaceae cyanobacterium
ACCTATGCCTACCCGGATTCGGCGGCGCGGGTGTTTAACTATATGTGGCAGTCCAGCTATAACCTGCAAGCCTTGTACGAAACGCCCAGTTTGGCGGACGATGCAGATGGCTCGCCGGATCGAGAAACTGTAGCAGCCATTTTAGATAGGGCGCGGGCAGAGGGACGCACCCTGCTGACGGAAACCGAATCCAAGCAGGTTTTAGCGGCCTACCATTTGCCTACCGTTCAAACCCTAACGGCTGCAACCGTCGAGGAGGCGATAGAGCACGCAGACGCCCTAGGGTATCCCGTGGTGCTCAAGCTCTGGTCGGAAACCATTACCCATAAAACCGACGTGGGTGGGGTACAGCTTAACCTGGGCGATCGCGAGGCCGTGCGCCGCGCCTACGAATCCATTGCAAAAACGGTAGGCGATCACGTAGGACCGGAGCATTTCCAGGGCGTCACCGTGCAGCCGATGGTGCGTCTCAGCGATGCCTACGAGCTGATCGTGGGCAGCAGCATCGACCCGCAGTTTGGGCCTGTGTTGCTGTTCGGCAGCGGCGGGCAACTGGTGGAGGTGTATCGAGACCGGGCGATCGCCCTCCCTCCCCTCAACACGACTCTGGCCCGCCGGATGATGGAGCAAACCCAAATCTACAAAGCCCTCAAGGGCGTGCGCGGACGAGCGCCTGTGGATCTGGATGCGTTGGCGAAACTGATGGTGCGCTTCAGCCAGTTGGTGGTCGAACAGCGCTGGATTAAGGAGATCGACATCAATCCGCTCCTGGTGGCAACGGATCCAGATGACAGCCGATTGCCTTTCGTGGCCTTGGATGCGCGGGTGGTCCTGCACGATCCGACGTTGTCGCTTCAGGAACTGCCGAAGCCTGCCATACAGCCTTACCCGATCCAATACGTGGGCACCTGGGAAATGCGGGATGGCACCCCGGTGAAGATCCGCCCCATCTGCCCGGAGGACGAACCCTTGGCGGTGAAGTTTCACCAGACTCTCTCAGAACAAAGCGTATATTTTCGCTACTTCCATCTGATGAAACTCAGCCAGCGTACGGCCCACGAACGGCTGATGCGCCTCTGCTTCATCGACTACGATCGCGAAATGGCCCTCGTGGCGGACTATAAAAATCCCGAAACGGGCGAGCACGAAATCCTGGCTGTAGCGCGCTTGAGCAAACTCCACGGCGTCAACGAAGCCGAGTTTTCGCTAATGGTGAGCGATCGCTATCAACGTCAGGGGCTGGGCACTGAAATGTTGCGTCGCCTGATTGACATCGCCCGCACCGAACACTTGGATCTGGTTTCGGCAGAAATCCTACCCGAAAATACGGCGATGCAACGCGTATCCGAGAAGGTTGGGTTTACATTGCGGCGATCGCCTCGGTTAGTGGTTGCCACCATTAGTCCGTCTTAAGGATTGCGAAGTTTTGTAAGGGCGTAAGACCTTGCGCCCTTACAGAGTGGTTGGTACTCATCCTTGTTGCCAAAAATCCTCAAAAACCACCTTTAAATATGAGGAAACCCTCAATTTCAAGAACTAAAAACGAATAAGTTCGATATACTAAGAAAATAATATAGAGACAGGAACTAAAACAACTTTATTGTTGCTAAACAGGTTGTTTTGATGGAGCGAGTAGCTTGTCAGATTCCCTGCAGATCGGTGGTTCTACCTCTTAATGAAAGAGATTTACTACGTTTGAATTTGATAGCTAAGCTACTCCCTTAATTCCCAGTCGAACTTTTTATAATTGGATTTAATTAATGTTTAATGGGTGAGTTTAGATCTAAATTTCATCCATTGCACCGAGTTGCGATTTTGGTCAAACAATGCCGCAGGAAGACATGACCTATGCCAACCCTTAACTCTCAACCCCCCACCGATCTTCAAGCTCCTCGAACCGCTGCGGTCAAGGATGCGGCGAGTTGCGATCGCCGTTACAAAACCCTGGACATGACCCTCAAGCGCAATCGCTACCAGCCGGACGCGCTGATCGAAGTGTTGCACAAAGCCCAGGAATCCTTCGGGTATCTGGAGGAAGAGGTGTTACTTTACATTGCCCGTCAGTTGAAGTTGCCCTTGAGTCGGGTGTATGGGGTTGCCTCGTTCTACCACTTGTTTTCCCTCAAACCCAGCGGTGCCCACAGTTGCGTGGTCTGTTTGGGGACCGCCTGCTACGTCAAGGGTGCCAACCAGATTGTCGAATTGCTGGAGTCGAAATTGGGCATCAAGATGGGCGAAACGACGCCCGACGGACAGGTGTCGTTACTCTCTGCCCGTTGTATTGGGGCCTGCGGGATTGCGCCAGCCGTGGTGTTCGATGGGACGGTGGGCGGCAAGCTCACGCCGGAGGAATCTTTGGCGAAGGTGCAAGCATTGTCCCAAGCATTGTCCGAGGTCTGATGCTGCCCCGATCGATGGGTCTAGCACGTTGATTTAGCGAGGAGTTGCAGGATGGATATTACCGAGCTATACAAGATTGCCGCCGAAGAACGCGATCGCCGCAAACCCAAACGGATTCGCTGTTGCACGGTGGCGGGGTGTCAGTCTTCCGGTGCGGAGGCCGTGCTGAAAGCGCTGAAGGATGAAATCGCTACTGCCGGACTGGCGGAGGAAGTAGAAGTCTCTAGCGTTGGCTGTCTGCGCTTCTGCGGTCGCGGCCCGCTGGTGGCTACCGATCCCGATGGCAAGCTTTACGAGCAGGTGACGGCAGAAGAT
>JBAVRC010000450.1:0-5588 GCA_049694615.1 Thermosynechococcaceae cyanobacterium
GGTTCTAAGCGTTCAGGCAGTGGGGGTATCGATTTCTCTGCACTGGCAGTGTAGACCACTGACAACATCGGCACCAGGGCGATCACCCCCAAAACCAGACCTATTTTCATCACATACCCTCTACTTGTAAAAAGTAATCGCAAGTCGATGCATTTTCTGATGATATAGGCAGTTTCTGTAAGGGCACCTCGACCTCAAGATTTTCTTAACAAGGTTTAAGGGGAAACCATGTACGATTCTTTATGAAAGCTAATGAAGTTGTTCTTGCTAGATGCCACCCCTTCCTAAGGCTTATCTAGACCCTACTTTAACCTTTCTTAACATAATATCCCTTCCAGAAATTGGCTACGATAGGCACAGTCGTTGTAGATCTTGTCTATATTCAGCCTATTTTATTTATCTATCGAGGTGTCAGTTTTAATTTTAGCGATGTATAGGGTGAGATCGCGCTATAGAGAACGACTTTTTGTCCAATCAATGAGAATGAGCGTTTACAATGTAAATAGATAGGCAGGAAATCTAACATGGTTGCGATCGCCCCACACCCTCGAACAACAACCAAAATAATTTTGGATGGGGGTACCTGGTCAACCATCTACTTCTTGCGAGAACGCATTCGTACCGTGTTATGGGAGTAGCGCAAATGACACTCAACTTTCCAGGGATGAACCCTTATCTAGAAAATCCAGAATTATGGTCTGAGGTTCATTTTGGATTGATTGCAGTGTTAGCGCGATCGCTCAATGCCGTCATTACACCCAAGTATCGGGCGGCTGTAGAAAAGCGAGTGTATGCAGACGCCTTACTGGTCGGGATTCCAGATGTGTCCGTGTTTCAAAAAGGCACGAACCTTGCCAGCCTGAATCTGGCCACTGCAACGCTCAGTGAGCCGCTAGCCGTCACCGTGCCCATGACGGAAGACGTGCAAGAGCGATATTTGGAAATCCGTGAGGTCGGCACTGGAAGGGTTGTGACCGTCGTAGAAGTGTTGTCGCCCAAAAATAAACGATCAGGGGAAGGGAAGCAGAAGTATGATGCCAAACGTCAGAAAATTTTGAGCAGCGATGCCAATCTGGTTGAGGTGGATCTGTTGCGAACTGGGGATCCGAAACCCGTTGCGGGGGGCGTCCCATCAGACTATAGAATTTTAGTGAGCCGAGCTGATCGCCGACCTGCCGCAGACCTCTATGCCTTTAATCTGAGGGATACAATACCGCTATTTCCATTGCCGCTGCGATCGCAGGATGAGGAACCTGTCATTAATCTGCATGAATTGTTAGACATGGTTTATCAAGAAGCCGCGTTGGATCTGACCATTGACTATACCCAGCCACCGATTCCCCCCGTCAGCGATCGCGATTTTGCTTGGATTCAAACCTTAAAGGCTTAAAAAACGGAGAAAACCGATGGATTTAACCACGACCTATCTAGGATTATCGCTGCGATCGCCCCTTGTCGTCGGTGCCGCCGCCCCCCTCAGCGAAGACCTTGGCACCCTTAAGCACCTGGAGGATGCCGGAGCGGCTGCGATCGTCATGCATTCAGTGTTTGAAGAACAGATCCAGCGGGATGTTTTGGAATTGCACCACCATATCGAATACGGAACGAACAGTTTTGCCGAAGCCCTCACCTACTTTCCAGAACCTGAAATTTTTCATATCGGGGCAGAGCATTATCTGGAGCAGATTCAGCAAGCGAAAGCAGCCCTAGACATTCCCATTATGGGTAGCTTGAACGGTTCCTCCCTGGGGGGCTGGGTAGAATACGCCCAAAACATTCAACAGGCTGGAGCCGACGCTCTCGAACTCAATATCTACTGGATTCCCACCGACCCAGATCTCTCCGGTGCGGAGGTCGAGGCGCAATATCTGGAAATTTTGACCCAGGTGAAAGCCCAAGTGACCATTCCGGTGGCGGTAAAGCTGAGTCCCTTCTTTAGCAACACCGCCAATATGGCCAAACGACTCTGCGAAGCAGGAGCCGATGCGCTGGTTTTATTTAACCGCTTTTACCAACCCGATATCGATATTGAAGCCTTGGAAATTCGGCCTCAACTGCTGTTGAGCACACCCCAATCCTTGCGGCTGCCCATGCACTGGATTGGCATTCTCTACGGTCGCATTCCAGTAGATCTAGCTGCCACCAGCGGTATTCACAATGCCCAAGATGTCGTGCGGCTGCTCATGGCAGGCGCTACCACGACACAAATTGTGGCGGCTCTATTGCGCCACGGGGTTGGTCATTTGCGCAGCATTGAGCGGGATCTCGAAACCTGGCTGACGGAACACGAATATGCATCCGTCTCGCAATTGCGAGGCACCATGAGCCAGCAAAATTGTCCTGATCCCAGTCAATTTGAACGGGTACAGTATATGAAAACGCTGCAAACCTACCATCCCCATTGGTCAATGGTTGAGGAACGCGATGAAGTACGTCGATGAATATCGGAATGCGAAAACGGTTCAGTCCTACGCTAAGGCGATCGCCCAACGCGTCACCCGTCCCTGGACGATTATGGAAATCTGCGGTGGCCAAACCCATGCCATTGTCAAATATGGTCTAGATGAACTCCTTCCAAAGGATATAACCCTCATTCACGGTCCGGGCTGCCCCGTCTGTGTCACCCCTGCCGAGATCATCGATACAGCGATCGCCCTAGCTGCTCTGCCCAACGTCATTCTCTGTTCCTTCGGCGATATGCTGCGAGTCCCCGGAAGCCCTGGGCAAGGGGATCTCCTCAGCATTAAGGCCATGGGTGGAGATGTTCGTATTCTCTACTCCCCCCTGGATGCGCTGAAAATTGCCCAAGCCAATCCTGATAAAGAGGTGGTGTTCTTTGCCGTCGGCTTTGAGACCACTGCGCCAGCTACCGCCATGGCAGTTTATCAGGGAGCGCAACAGAACTTATCCAACTTTTCCTTGCTGGTGTCCCATGTGCTTGTCCCCCCAGCCATGGAGGCGATTCTGTCCTCCCCTGACTGCCAAGTGCAGGGATTTCTGGCCGCAGGCCATGTGTGTACGGTGATGGGGTACGGGGAGTATGAGGCGATCGCCACCCGATACCAAATCCCTATTGTTGTGACCGGATTTGAACCCTTAGATATTCTGCAAGGACTGTACCACTGTATTCGTCAACTGGAACACGGACAGGCTAAAGTCGAAAACCAATATACCCGTTCGGTTCGCCCAACCGGCAATGAATCGGCTCAAGCACTTCTGCAAACCGTCTTCGACATAGGTCCCCAAATCTGGCGCGGGATTGGCGAAATTCCTGCCAGCGGACTCAGACTGAAACCGGAATTTGCGACCTTTGATGTGCGCCATAAGAATCTACTTCCCGCTGACACGCTCAAGACTCCCGCAACCTCCTCCGACTGTATCAGCGGGCTGATTTTACAGGGTATTCGCAAACCCCAAGAATGTGCTGCCTTTGGCACTCGCTGTACGCCCGACCATCCTTTGGGTGCCCCTATGGTCTCCTCCGAAGGGGCTTGCGCTGCTTACTACCGCTATCGTCAAATGCCTGCGATCGCCTCCATTCCTTAAATCCATTGCCCATGCCCTCTCCCTCCGACTTCTTCAGCAGTTGCCCCATCCCGCTACAACAATACCCCCATATTCTGATGGCTCATGGCGGCGGGGGACGGCTCATGCATCAGCTCATTGAGGAACTGTTTTTACCCCTCCTCGGTACCCACCCCGACTGGCAACATGACGCAGCCCGTCTTGACCTACCGCCGGGACGCATGGCCTTTACCACCGATTCTTACGTTGTCTCGCCCCTCTTTTTCCCCGGCGGCGATATTGGTGCCATGGCCGTATACGGCACCGTTAACGATTTAGCCATGACCGGTGCTAAACCCCTTTACCTCAGCCTTTCATTCATCCTTGAAGAAGGTCTGCCCATGGAAACCCTATGGCGGGTGTTGCAATCCATTCGGACGGCGGCGGATCGCGCTGGGGTCAAGATTGTCACGGGAGATACGAAGGTCGTCGATCGCGGCAAGGGCGATGGGCTATATATCAATACAGCAGGGGTTGGTCTGATTGAGCATCCCTGGCACATCATGCCCCCATCGGTGCAGCCGGGAGATGTCATTTTGCTGAGTGGCGATATTGGGCGGCACGGCATCGCGATCATGGCGCAGCGAGAAGGATTGGACTTTGAAACAACCCTGGAAAGCGATCTCGCGCCCGTCACTGAGCAAGTTCAAGCGCTATTAGCTGCCGGAATTGAAATTCATTGCCTGCGCGACCTCACCCGAGGTGGATTAGCCACAGCCCTCAATGAAATTGCGATCGCAGCCCATGTCGAGATCGAATTGGAGGAACCTTGTATTCCAATCTGCGAAGCCGTACAAGGAGCCTGCGAAATTCTAGGGTTAGATCCGCTCTATATCGCCAATGAAGGACGATTTATTGCTTTTGTCCCAGAATCGGATGCCAAAGCAGCGCTGCAACTATTACAAAACACCTCGCCGCTCAATCCCAATCCTTCAGCGCGGCAGATTGGTGGCGTGAAACGTCATACCGTACCCGAAAATTTCGGTTTTTCGCAAGGCATTGTAATACTTAAACACAACATGGGCGGCAGTCGCATTTTAGACTACATGAGTGGAGAACAACTTCCCAGAATCTGCTGAGTGATTGTATCGGGAGGCGATCGCACTATCTCATCTGTCGACAGGCTTTAATGAGCTGACTGTCTTAATCTTATTCTCACACCTTTGGCGGATGCGGAGATGAAACAGGTAAATCTCATTGGCAGCTTTGAAGAGTCCGATATGTCTCGTTTCCGCAATCCCACGATTGACACGATGGTCTGGGGTCGCCAACGGCATCATGTCCCCATTTTGTTGGAAATGGATATCACGGGAGTACGAGAAGCAATCCGCATCCAAACGACGAAGACTGGACAGCGGATGAGTTTTACAAGCTGGATAATTAAATGTATTGCCCAAGCCGTCAGCGAACACAAATCCGTTCATGCCCTCCGCAAGGGGAAAAGGCGGTTGGTGATGTTTGATGATGTGGATGTGACGATTATCATCGAACGATTAGTAGGTGCAGGCGAGACATTACCAACGCCTTATGTGATTCGGAAAGCAAACGAGAAAACGGTGGCTGACATCTATGCAGAAATCCGTGCCGCCCAAAAGTCGCCCGTTGTCTCAGGGGAAATTCAGTTCGGCGCGCGCTACGCAGGGTGGATGATGGAACTTTTTACGAGGATGCCGCAGTTTTTACGAAATCTGTTCTTTTGGCAACCTATGTTTCGCAACCCCTTTCTCCTCAAGCGCACGATGGGGACTGTCTCCGTGTCCTCCTTAACGTCCTTTGGCATGATGGGACAAGGCGGCATGAGTTGGGGCATTCCAGTTGGCATCCATCCCTTAATGATTGCGGTGGGAGGGATTGCCAAACGACCGGGAGTTATTCATGAGCAGATTGTTATCCGCGAATACGTAGGACTGACCGTACTTGTCGATTAACAAATTATCTGCGTCGTTAACAAATTAAATGCGTGGTTCAACTACAACCTGAAAACCATGACATGAGGAGATTTCAGCGAAATCACAGAGTATACT
>JBAVRC010000451.1:0-4955 GCA_049694615.1 Thermosynechococcaceae cyanobacterium
TGGGGATTCTCAATGCCATCGTCAAACAGCAAACGTCGTGGCAACCGACCTGAGTTCCCAGCATCGCCCCACCAGCTTCTCCGAGAACAAGCGATTGACAAACAAGATAATCGCTAAATCCCCCAACCTTGGGGGACTTTGAGTTCAGAGTCCCCCAAGGTTGGGGGGCTGGGGGGCCGAGTGCAAAGATGATTCAGGCTTAGCCGATCAGTATTGGGACCGAATGGAACTAGCTCAAAGGACGGTTGTTTGGGAAGGATAAAGACGAAAAAGACTTCCCAATCATTGGGAAGTCTTCAATAAACGGTCTATGAAACAACTTACTTCAGTGCTTCGGCTCCGCCGACTACCTCAAGCAGTTCCTGGGTGATTGCCGCCTGACGTGCCTTGTTATAGGACAACGTGAGGGTGGAAATCAACGAACTAGCGTTATCGCTGGCATTATTCATCGCGGTCATCCGCGCCGCGAGTTCGCTCGCCGCCGACTCTTGCAAGGCCCGTAATAGCTGATTGTTCAGGTACAGGGGCAACAAGGCATCCAAAATCTCAACCGGATTTTGCTCAAAAATCATGTCCTGAGGCAAGGTCGCAGCAACATTGGTCAACTTCTCCCGCTCCACTTGAAATTGTCCGCCACGGGTGGTGAGCCGGAAAATTTCGTCGTCTTGGGTTTCCAAGCCTTGGGGATCCATAGGTAACAGGGTTTGCACCACGGGGCGCGAACTCACCAAGGACACAAATCGCGTATAGATCAACTCCACCCGATCCACCGTCTCGGAGAGAAACAAAGACAGCAATTCGTCGGCAACTTTAGAGGCTTCCGCTGCGGTCGGCACTTGCTCCAAGTTGGTGTAAGTGGCCTCAATGGGTTGGTTGCGACGCTGGAAATATTGCGTCGATTTCCGACCCACCAAAATCAAGGTGTAGTTGATGCCGTCTTTTTTGAGTTCGCGAATCCGTTCCTCGGCTCGCCGAATCACGTTGGCATTGTAGCCGCCGCACAACCCGCGATCGCCCGTAATCACCAGCAACCCGACGGTTTTCAGTTGGCGTTGCTTGAGGAGGGGCAAATCCGCTTCCTCAAACTTCAGACGGGCTTGTAACCCATAGAGCACCTGAGCCAAGCGGTCGGCAAAGGGACGGGTGGCAATCACCTGTTCCTGCGCCCGTCGCACCTTGGCAGCGGCCACGAGTCGCATGGCTTCTGTGATTTTTTTGGTATTTTTCACAGATTGAATGCGATCGCGAATTAACTTTAGATTGGCCATCGGTGATCCTCCTATGCGGCTGCCAAGAAGGTCTTCGTAAACTCGCTGATGGCAGACTTCAGAATCCCTTCAGCGTCGGCATTTAGGGTCTTGGTCGAACGAACGATTTCGCCGTACTTGGGTTGGCTGGTGTGGAGATAGCTCCGCAGACCCGCCACAAAGGCCGTCACTTTGTCCACATCGATATCGTCCAGGTAACCATTGGTTCCCGCATAAATCAGGGCCACTTGCTCTTCCACCGGAATGGGAGAGTTTTGGGGTTGCTTGAGCAGTTCCCGCAGCCGTTGACCCCTGGCCAATTGGTTTTGGGTCGCCTTATCCAAGTCCGAGGCAAATTGAGCAAACGCTTCCAATTCCGCAAACTGGGCCAACTCCAGCTTCAGCTTCCCTGCCACTTGCTTCATGGCCTTAATTTGGGCCGCAGACCCCACCCGCGACACGGAAATCCCGGCGTTGATGGCAGGTCGCAGACCCGCGTTGAACAAGTCAGAGGACAGGAAGATTTGACCGTCCGTAATGGAAATCACGTTGGTGGGAATGTAGGCCGACACGTCACCCGCTTGGGTTTCCACAATGGGCAGGGCGGTCATGCTGCCTTCACCCAGTTCTGGGCTGAGTTTAGCGGCCCGCTCCAACAACCGGGAGTGGAGATAGAACACATCCCCCGGATAGGCTTCCCGACCGGGCGGACGACGCAGCAGCAAGGACATTTGGCGATAGGCTTGGGCTTGCTTCGACAAGTCGTCGTAGATGACCAAGGTGTGCTTGCCGGTATACATAAAGTATTCGGCCAAGGTAGCACCCGTGTAGGGCGCAAGGTATTGCAGCGTGGCCGGATCGTTGGCGTTGGCTGCCACCACAATGGTGTACTCCAGGGCACCCCGTTCGCGGAACACGTTCACCACATTGGCGACGGTGGAGGCTTTTTGACCGATGGCCACATAGACGCAGATCACGTCCTGACCCTTTTGGTTCAGGATGGTATCCACAGCCACGGAGGTTTTACCCGTTTGGCGATCGCCGATGATCAATTCCCGTTGACCCCGACCAATGGGCACCATGGAGTCGATGGCGGTAATCCCGGTTTGCATGGGTTCGTAAACAGACTTCCTGGCAATGATACCGGGAGCCATGGATTCAATGAGCCGGAACTCGCTGGATTGAATGTCGCCTTTGCCGTCAAGGGGACGGGCCAGGGCATCCACCACCCGACCGATGAGGGCTTCGCCCACGGGAACCTGGGCAATTTTGCCCGTGGCTTTGACGGAACTGCCTTCTTGCAGATCCCGACCGTCGCCCATGAGCACGGCCCCCACGTTGTCTTCTTCTAGGTTGAGGGCGATGCCGATGGTGCCATCTTCAAATTCGAGAAGTTCGCCGGACATGGCCTTCTCTAGCCCGTAAATGCGGGCGATGCCGTCGCCAACTTGCAGAACGGTACCGACGTTATCGACTTTGACGTCTTGATCGTATTGTTCAATCTGCTGGCGGATAATGGTGCTGATTTCGTCTGGTCTGATACTTACCATGGGCTTGCTCTGAATCCGAACTCTGTATAAAACAAATCGAAAAGGGTCAAGACTTATGCATTCGCATTTAAGAGGGAAACGCCGATCCGTCTGAGTTGGCCTTTAATACTCGCATCGAGTACTTGAGATCCCACTTTGACGATGACGCCACCAATGAGGTCGCGATCAATCTTCGTGTCCAACTCAACCTCGGCAGCACCCGTCATCTCCCGCACTTTATGAACGATGGATTGACGCTGTTCGTCCGACAAATCCAGGGTGGAGGTCACTTCGGCCAACACCGTGTTTTTGAGCTTCCGCAACAGGACGCGATATTGCCGACAAATGCCCTCTAATAGGAACACCCGGCGGCGGTCAATCAACACCATCAAGAAATTAAAGAAATAAGGATGCAGCTCAGATTCTAAAATCTGACGTAAAACTTGTTTTTTGATATCCGCCTTGACGAAGGGATTAACCAAGGCATCGCCCAAATCGGCGGAGGTTTTTAAGACCTCTAGAACCCGGTTGGCATTGTGCCCAAACTCATCGACGACATCGTGAGATTGTGCCAAAGACATGAGTGCCTCGGCGTAGGGTTCAATCATGCCAGCACTCGCAGCACTTTGTTTCATGAGCGGCCTCCCAACAGAGCAATACTCCGGTCAATTAATCGGCGCTGGATATCTTCGTTATTGGCGACGCGATCCGTCAGCTCTTGCTCAACCTGCTTGAGCGACAGTTCTACCACCCGTTGACGCAATTCGGCGATCGCCCGTGCTTGGCTCGAACTGGTATCTTGGGAGGCCGTTTCTTCCATGCGCTGCACTTCCAGAATGGCTTGCGCCAAAATTTCTTCCTGTGCTGCTTTGGCGGCGTCCTGCGCCTCAGCCAAAATCCGTTGCGCTTCGGCTTCCGCTTGAGCGACCTTTTGCTCCTGCTCCGCCTGAGCCTTAAGGGCATTCTGCTTGCGGGTTTCCGATTCGCTAATCGTGGATTCGATGGCTGATCGTCGTTCCGACAGGACCTTGCCTAAAAAACCGCGTCCAAAATAAACCACAATGCCAATAACAATGGCGAGGTTAATCAGGTTGGCTTCTAAGATATCGGTATTGAGGCCAAGGCCATGGGCCTCAGCTGACTCTGAAAGTTCAGCGATGCTAGGCTCTGTTGCTAGCCAGTAAAACATTCCCATGTTTTTGTTCCGTAACTGCGGTGCTGGTGACTAAAGAATTTTAATGCCCCTCACCAGGCTTGGGGTTAGGGAGCCAATTCTGGCCCTAACAGCTTGCTCAGGATTTGTCGGCTGAGGGCACCCACTTCCTGTTCCAGTTGGCTAAAGGCAGATTGTTTCTGTTGCTCCAGCTCTTGAAGGACGATGGCCGACTGGGCTTGAATGTTGCGCTGCGCTTCCCCAATCTGTTGAGCAGATTTTTTCTGGGCTGCCGCTTGCGCATCGGCAATCATAGACTGAGACTGACGCCGAGAGGAGGATAACTTTTCGTCATAGGCTTGGGCCAGCCGTTGCGATTTGTCGAGTCGCTCCCGTGCTTCAGTATTATTGCCGTTGATGTAGTCTTGTCGGTCGTTGAGAACCTTCGAGAGCGGCTTGAAGAAAACCACATTTAAAATTGCAGTTAGCAACAGAAATTGAACTGCCATTAAAGGCAATGTGGCATCGAAATCGAACATGCTTTTCTTCCTCTTATTGCGGTGAGCAGCTTGCGGCTAGGGGGTTACTGAAAGGCATCCATGCCTAACCGCAAAAATGCTTAGACAGGTTTACGCAAAAGGATTTGCGAAGAGCAGCACGAGGGCAATCACCAGACCGTAAATGGTGAGGGATTCCATGAACGCCAGCGTCAACAGAAGGGTACCGCGAATCTTACCTTCGGCTTCGGGTTGACGGGCAATACCGGCAACGGCTTGTCCAGAAGCATTCCCCTGTCCAATCCCAGGGCCGATGGCACCCAGACCGATAGCCAGACCAGCACCAAGAACAGAAGCAGCAGTCACTAATGGATCCATGATGATTTCCTTTGGGTGAATACGATGAAAACAACAAACTAAAAATCTAGATTAAACCCTGAAATTGGCCCAGGTTTGAGGTCATCCTCAAACGCAACCTTGCTAGTGCGCTTCGTGTTCTTCGCCCCCGTGCCCTTCCAGTGCCTCATGA
>JBAVRC010000452.1:0-2461 GCA_049694615.1 Thermosynechococcaceae cyanobacterium
TTCGATGGGGCTGGTCTCGGGGGCGTGAGAAGGCTGAAACATCAAGATAATATTGGGGGGAATCTGTAATCGTTTGGCTCGATGACACCCAGCCTGATCGAGTTGGAGCATCAGGATGCTGTCTTGAAAATGCTCAGACACCAGATTCAGAAATGCTTGGAAGCAGTCTGTATTAAGGTGGGTGAATTCATAAAAGAAGTGCTCTCCGGTGGTGGGTTCAACCACCCCGTACAAATAGGTCGCCTTGAATTGCCACTGCACTTTGCCTTTGGGTTTGACCCCTGGGAGTGTAATTTTGCGACCACTGAGGGTCTTGAGTCCAATCCGTGTTTCATCCTCACAAAAGAAGCGCACTTGTCCGCTCATTCCCATCACGGCGATCACCACCCAAGCCAGCAGGGCTAGATTCTCGCCAAGGTTTTTTTATATGTCTCAACCCGTTCATCGGTGTTGTCCAGACTTTGAGGACGCACCACTTTTGGGGAAGCGCCTAGGTGATAGTGCACCAACTGATGCACGGTTTTATAGGGGGCACTGATCCCTAATTGCGTTTGCAACCATTGGCAGATTTCTCCATAACTGTTGAACCCTTCGGGTTGCTCCAAGCGTTTGCTCAAGGCATCTTGTGCCCATTGCGGGATGCTGCGTTGTCTGCCAGGGGGCACTTTTTTCTCCAATAATCCATCAAGTCCCCCTTGGCGGTAGCGTCTTAACCAGGTCTGAAGGGTCACACGATGCCGACCCAGTAGGGACGCTGCCTGATCTACGGTTTGCGCTTGACCACTTTTGAGCAGGTACAGCAGTTGTATCCGTTCTTTGGCTGAGGCTGTTTTCTGGTTTCTCAACAGGGCCTTGAGCTCTGCTTCGCTTTCTATGATGTCTAACTTGTAAACCCCTGCCATAAATGACTCCTGAGTGCGCTGAGAATCATTATAGAATCTGTAGCGGTGACTTGAAGAATTGGTATTAATGACCCTGTCTGGGCGATCGCCCTTCAAATTACAGCCGATCGCTTTGGGGTTAAACAATACTGTTCGGATAACCAGCGATAGACCTTGCACCCGCCCCCCAACTTTGAGTTCAGAGTCCCCCAAAGTTGGGGGGCTGGGGGGCCAAGTGCAATGATGATTCAGGCTTAACCGATCAGGATTGTGGGGTCCCCCACTGATCCACCTCAGTTTAGTCATGACGGTGCAGTCAATCTGCCCGATGCGTTGTTCAGCCATTTTCTGTAGTCCCTCAATCTAGGGACATTTTGGCGAAGTGCTCTTGCAGGAGTTTGTGCATGAAGCGATAGCGACCGCCGATGCGTTGGAGGAGCAGGCGCTCGGTGCAGTAGTCGAGGAGTTTGTCGTAGCGGTAGGGGGCATAGCCATTCCAGGCGAGGACGATGCGGAGGACAATGTGTTGGAATAGTGCTAGACCGCCTCCCATTAAGACGCTAGCCCCGACAAAAACAGCCAAGAAACTAAAAGCAAGATCAGAGATGTAACTAGTAGGAACTACGCTTTTAAGGAGAGATTCTAAAAATGGTTTTAAGAACCTGGAAATCCCAAATGCTGCCGTGAATAGATAGTATGTATTCTGCCGAGAGTTCTTAATCCCCTGGTTTGGCAAAATGCGATTATCAATACCTGCCTTTAATCCTCTAATCATGCCTCTAATTAGTCCGCCAATTAACCCCACTATCACCAAATGAGTTATCCAGATAGTATCTAAGTGAATTTTTCCGAATCTTATCCAAAAAAATAGACATGTAAACAATCCTGAAATTAGCCCTATACACATTCCTATGATCAGACCAAAAAACAAATTATTTCTTAGGGAACAGAGCATTTCTTTTATTGCAAATCGTGACAGTGGAAAATGAAGTGCCTCAACCAGGTCAATTGATTTAAAATCTCCAATTAGTATTCCAATCAGCCCAGATAATAATCCTACAAATATGACGGAAGTCAGCCCTATAATCAGTTCTTCATGAATTATTCCCAGTTCGCTTGCCAGCGCAAATACCAGCGCGGAAAACAATCCGAGAATTAGCCCAACAACCAGCCGAAGTTGACATTTCTGACGTTTGAGAAACAAACAAGAGGGTTGTATTTTCTCAATCAGCCATTCAGTTTGAGTATCACGCTCCATTGTCTTAGCTACAAACACTAAAGAGCGTCGCAGATACTTTTTGCTTGGCAAATCTTTTCTGCCGTAAGTTTTGCTCTTGATCCCTTGCTCCAACTCGCGGTTTTCCACAAGTTGTTGTTCCATCACAGCGTCCCAATAGCGATCAAACAAGTATTCCATTTGATCCGACTCTGAGGAGAGTTTTTGCCATCGTTGGATCTCGAATTTTTTGGCTTGGGCAACAAATCCAAAAATGGACAAAAATAAGGGCTTTTGGAGTAGGTCTTGTAAATTCAGACTCGTTTGGACACTTTCCCAAACGCCATCTAGATCGAACTGGGCC
>JBAVRC010000453.1:0-3551 GCA_049694615.1 Thermosynechococcaceae cyanobacterium
ACCCTTCCCTTTGTCCAACTCACCAGTGAAACAGCCAAACGCGAAATTCTAGTCGCCCCAATCTTGAGCCGAGTAGCTGTTATTTGCCAGCAAGTACTACGCATCGAGTACGCACTTAAAGTCAACAATTTACTTCAGGGCAACCTAGATTACCTCATCCGTTCAAACCATAGCCTGATTGTCATTGAAGCCAAACGCGATGACCTCACACGAGGATTTACGCAACTCGCCACCGAGATGATCGCCCTAGCGATGCTAGAAGAAACCTCCACAGTCATTTATGGCGCAGTCACCATCGGCAATGTCTGGATCTTTAGTCTGTTAGAGAGCGGTACTCATACCATTACCCAAGACATTGCTTCTTACACCGTCCCTGATGACTTAGAGCCGCTGGTCAAAATTTTAGTCGGTATTTTGGAATCATGACACAATCTAATGCAGTTCCAATGATGTTTCGCGCGCAGGTGGCGGGCCGATGCCAACTCCAACGCATCGATCCAAAGCGCAAAGGAACTGAAAAACAGGATGTGCAGATTTGGACTGAGCAATGGATCGACAAAGCCGAAGAACATCCGCCACAATTTAGTGCCCTGGTGCAAACCCGCTCCTACCAAATCACCTGGCGGTTTATAACCAACGGTGGTCAGGACGACGGCATCATTCGTCCTGTCATTGGCGCTCGGGGCGTTCCCTTTTATCCCGGCAGCAGCATGAAGGGACTCTTTCGTCGCGCCTGCCACCACCTTGAACAAACTTCAGAGATTGCAGCAGGAACCTGTGATCGTCTCTGCGGCAATTCCTATGATCTAACCCCTGGTATTCTCCGCTTTCATGGCGGTTATCCAACGTCTGGAGACTGGACTGAACACTTACTTGATATTGTGCATCCTCAACAATCCTGGCAAGTAAAATCCCCTAACACGAAAGCGAAACAAGGCAGTGCCTATGCCCAAATTTCGCTCTATAAACCGGAACTGCAATTTGGCATTTCCAGTATCGAACCTCTATCGGATGAAACTTGGCAAACGATTTGGAAAATTTGGGAAACAGCCTTATCGATGGGGCTTGGTTGTCGGGTTAGTTCAGGCTACGGACAAGTACAAAACCATGCTGGCGAAGTCCTCCATCGGTTTCGCATCAAGGGACAAGGACAAGCCCCTAAACAGCTCAACGGAACCTATGAGTTTCGACCTAATCTGTTTCGGGCTGCACTGCGGGGCCATGCGTTACGGATTTTTGGCGGCCTGACCCATGAGCGCAATGTGGAATTGCTGGTCGATCAATTATTTGGCGGGATTCAGCGTAATCAAAGTTATTGGGGTCTGCTCAGCATGGGCTTCCGCGATCGCAAACTGACTTTGAACCAAGAGAAGGGCACTTACGAGGTCACGGGCGATTTGACCTGGCATTTAACCCAACCCCTTACAAATGAGCAACACACCGTTCTCAAAGAATTAGTGTTACGGCTGATGCAGTTTGCAATGGTCTTTGGTGGGTTTGGCAAGTCCTGGCGACGGGCTGACCATCGCCTCTTTATGGATGATTACGACAAACAACTCATTGGCTGTCACTGGCAATGGGACGGGCAGCGATCGCCCATCGCGCACAATCCAGTTCGGAAACTAGAGGATATTCCATCCTTTTTAGCGAAAGTGCAAGCCAGTGCGATCGCCTGGATGACGCTTCAGGGGATGACACCAGACTCAGACCACTTTGCAGATTGGCGAGAAGCTTGGCATCCTGCAAATGTGCAAGTCTGGGGCCGAGTGGCCGGGACAAAACAACCACTATTGCATGGCCGAGACAACTGTATTGCCATTCGCTGGTTGCATCAGCCCTATGCCATTGAGGTGAAAGGGGTGCGTGAGGTACCTCGATCCATTAAAGGATCCACAGTTTCAGGACATCTAAACTGCATTGGACGGCTTTGGCATCGGATGTATCCCGTTGTTCTCAAGAAGAAGGATCCAAAGGATGAATCTAAATGGCTCCCGCAAAATACCCCTCTTTTTCTCGAACTATTAACCTTATTTCCTGATGAAACACTGGAGTTTACGCAATTTCAATCTTTCTTAGATTCAGCTCAAAAAGATTTTGTAAAACTTTGGGGATAATCTGGGCGCTGGTTCAGTCCGATAGGAGAAAGCTGACTGAGGCCCATACAAGATCTTCACATCCTCTCGCCTAAAGCCAATTGAGCCTGCCCGTTTTCATCTAAGGGATAGGAACACCAATCGCTCCAACTACCGACGTAGAGCTTGCCCGTTGTCAGACCTGCCGCAGCCATGCCCAACAGATTCACGCAAGCGGTCACTCCCGAGCCGCAATAGACCACCACTTCCTCCGCCTTGGTCACCGCTGACCAATAGGTGCGTAGGGCTTCAGGCGATCGCAAAAACCCTTTCTCGTCCGTGATCTCTTGCCAAGGATAATTCATCGCCCCCGGAATATGCCCTGCCACTGGATCAATGGGTTCGCGTTCGCCTCGATAGCGATCGCCCTCCCGCGAATCCACCAGCACCACCTGAGGTTGAGACTGTCGTTGCTGCACCCCATGAATATCGATGGCTAATCCCGCGTTGACCTGAGGGATAAATTGCCCTGGACATTCGGGGGGGATATCTGTTGCGATAGGCAACCCAACCGCTTGGTATGCCGCAAACCCACCCTCTAAAACGACCGCTTGTGAATGGCCCATATAGCGCAACAGCCACCACAGTCGCGATGCAAAAGCAAAACGACTGTCATCATAGGCCACTACGAGGGTTTGCGCCGTCACCCCCATTCGAGACAACTGAGCAGCAAACACCGAAAGATCCGGCAAGGGATGGCGACCGCCATGCACCTCAACCGGACTCGACAAATGTTGATTTAAATCCAAATAATAGGCCCCTGGAATGTGGCCCTGAAGGTATTGCTGATAACCCAGTTGCGGATCGGTAAGAGAAAATCGACAGTCTACCAACACAACCGGACGCTCCGTGCGGAGACGCACTAACTGGTCTGGCTTGACCGCAACCGTCTGATTCATGGCCTAGCCCAACCCATGGGGGATAAACCTAGCGTTAGCCCAAGTAGGACTGCCGCGAGACGTGTTTCTCAAAAGTGGCTTGGGTTTGATGAAGCAACGACTCTCGGCTATCTCCAGAGCCGCTTAAGGAAGGGACGAGATTACGAGCGTGCAACGTCATGTGCAGTTGTAGGTTGGCCACGTAATCGCTCAGGTCTTCGCGAAAGGCAGGGGAGGCGGCTTGCCGCGTTTGAGATTGCAAGGGGTTCTCCTTTCGTAATACTGTGTCACCGTTCGACATACAAAACCTACCACTTAGGGCCAATCGGTCGTTACTTTCGCAATGAAGTGTAACCCTTGAGACAATATTGTGTAGAAACGTAAAGCTTGACCCAGCCCATTTCAATAGCGAATGCGGGGATCAATATAGGCGTTGACCAGATCGATCGCAATACTCGCCACCACCACAATCACCGCAAAAAAGACAATGATGCCCTGAACGGTGGGGTAGTCTCGCATAGAAATGGCTTCGTACAAACGG
>JBAVRC010000454.1:0-2571 GCA_049694615.1 Thermosynechococcaceae cyanobacterium
GGGGATGTGTTGCGGTCTAGGGGGGATTCATTGGGGGCTGTGGTCGCCTACCGACAAGCCTTGCAAGTGCAGCCGCAATTCCCGGAAGCTCACTATAAACTGGGTCTAGCCCTACAGGATCGCAATCGCACCGAAGAGGCGATCGCCGAACTCAAAACCGCCCGACAATTGTATTTGAGTCAAGGGCAAGGTCAGACCGATGAATTAGGCAAAATTAACGCCCTTTTGCTCAAGCTGCGCCCGTAAAGAATGTCATAGGCCGTACCCCAAAACATAGGCATATCGGACTCAAAATACGTTAAAGCATTCAAAGACACTTGGGCTAGCGGAGGAGTTCAAAGAGGGCATCGTTCAAGTCGTAACCGAAGAGTTCTGCCATTTGTTTTAGGGAGTTGGGGCGATCAATACCGTGTTGCGTTAGCCAATGGTGCAGGGTAAAAACTTTGCCCATGATGAAAATATCCAGGGCTTGAGGGTTATATTGAATTCCTTCACTCTCGCTAAATGAGTGGGGGACCATCATGGCTGCATAGCGGGCCAACTCACCGGAACGCCAGTCTAGCCAGTAAGGCAGCCAAGGGTACTCGCTGTCGAGGCGAATAAACCAGAGCCGGACATCAGGGATATCGGGGAGTTCCAGTTGGACTTGGTTTGGATCCTGGGGATAGTCGATACGGAACTGGAGATCTTGGGCATGGTCAAAGAGGGTTCCGGCATCAATCCAGTCTTTGAGAACAGTCTGGACAGGAGAAAGATCTAAGGTCTCTAGGTGTTGTCGGTTGACCGAAATGACGGTGGGCATGGTTACGCAGGGGAGATAGTAAAGGAATTCGTTACTGAAACAGCCAGGGTCGGGTTAGAAGATTGTCCCATGCCAACCCGAAATCGGTTTGAGTTTGGTTATGATGGGATTAAACGCTTCATCAACGTAAAAACAATAGGAATCGTGCTGTGTTGAGTGGAACCGACAGGGTCGTACAACCCATTCATTCGCTAGAAGATGCGTTGGCGAAATGCCAAACCTTGGGGATGCGCTTAAGTCGTCAACGTCGCTCTATTTTAGAGCTTTTGTGGGAAACCCAGGAACATCTCTCGGCCCGACAAATCTATGATCGCCTCAACCAGAATGGGAAGGATATTGGGCACACGTCGGTATATCAAAATTTAGAAGCGCTGTCCGATCAGGGTATTATCGAGTGTCTTGATCGAGCTGACGGGCGGTTGTACGGGAATATCAGCGATACACACAGTCATGTCAATTGTTTGGACACGGATCAGATTTTAGATGTCCATGTGCAACTACCGGACACGCTGATTGCCGTGATCGAGCAACAAACGGGTGTCAAAATCACGGATTATCGCATTGATTTTTATGGCTATCGGCAAGGGGTATCTCCAGTCGATGCGGCGGCACCTGCTGAAAACGTTATGTTCGGCTGAATGCGGTTGAGCCGTTTGGCTTTAAGCGAACCGTGAATGATGGGGTTCTGAAGATGGTCCATGGCTTTTTAGAACTGCTTCTGAGTATTTTGGGCGATCGCCACTAATTCTGCTAACTCAGGTCCAACCGGATCGCCTTCCATCCCGATCCACAGCAAAAATTCCACATTTCCGGCAGGTCCAGCTAAGGGTGACCCGGTTACGCCACGATAACGCCACCCCAGATTTAACGCAGCCAACAGGACTGTGGCGATCGCCTCAGCTTGATCTTTAGCATCGCGGACGACCCCTTTTCCCACCCGATCTTTGCCCACTTCAAACTGTGGCTTGACCAAGAGAATGGCTTCGCGGGGCGGTTGGAGCAAGGCCCAAAAAGCAGGCAAAACCTTGGTAAGCGAAATAAAAGAAACGTCCATCACCCCTAAGTCAGGCCACAGGGCACCCGGCGGGTAAAGATCCTCCGGCTGCAAGTACCGTAAATTGGTGCGTTCTTTGAGGA
This sequence comes from Thermosynechococcaceae cyanobacterium, assembly GCA_049694615.1. Classification (GTDB taxonomy): domain Bacteria; phylum Cyanobacteriota; class Cyanobacteriia; order Thermosynechococcales; family Thermosynechococcaceae; genus JAAURS01. Next base: position 1,940 of record JBAVRC010000454.1, read on the forward strand.
TCACGCGGGGGTCAGTCCGGAGTTTCCAGGCCACTTGGCCATAACCGACATCGATGCCATACACGTGTCGAGCGCCGGCTTGCAACAAACAGTCGGTAAATCCGCCTGTGGAAATGCCACCGTCCAAACAACAGCGATCGCGCACTGCAATCGAAAACACCTCTAATGCCTTGGCCAATTTTTCACCGCCTCTGGAGACATAGGGCGATCGCGCTTTGAGCCGAATTTCGGCATCTAAAGGGACATCAGTCCCCGGTTTATCGATGATGTGTTGGTTGACCTGCACGTCTCCGGCCCGAATTAACCGCTGGGCCAGTTGTCGGGATTCGCAAAGGTCGCGTTCGACGAGCAATACATCGAGTCGTTGTTTGGCCAAAATGCTACGTCATTGCAATGGAAAACGCCGGTTCTAAGTCTTGAAACAACGCCGTACTCAGGTACCGTTCCCCAAAGCTGGGTTGAATCATGACCATTAACTTGCCTTCATTTTCTGGGCGCTGAGCCACTTGAATCGCGGCACATAGCGCGGCCCCCGAGGAAATCCCTGACAGCAACCCCTCCTCGCGAGCCATTCGACGACCGTAGGCGATCGCATCTTCGTCGTTCACTTGAATAATTTCGTCAATCAAATC
>JBAVRC010000455.1:0-2185 GCA_049694615.1 Thermosynechococcaceae cyanobacterium
GGGCAGTGGCGGCATCCCTCAAGGGGCGGTTGGCGGTGGCCTTGGCATGGTGGTTCTGGCTCTCATTGCCATGTTCCTGGGCGTCGATCCTTCGATTGTCTTACAAACCGTTTCAACCGCCCCCGATCAAAATCAGGCCGCTCGACAGTCAACTACGTTCTCCGCAGAAGAGGAACAACTCAAGGATTTTGTCTCCGTGGTGTTGGCAGATACGGAAGATACCTGGCAGAGACTCTTTCAAGACATGGGCCCCACTTACGAAGAGCCGAAACTCGTGTTATTTTCCGGGACGGTCAATTCAGCCTGCGGGATGGCTCAGTCGGCCATGGGTCCGTTCTATTGCCCTGGCGATCGCAAGGTCTACATCGACCTCAGTTTTTACCAAGACCTGAAAAACCTCCACCAAGCCCCAGGAGACTTTGCCCAAGCCTACGTCATTGCCCATGAAGTGGGTCATCATGTTCAGAATACGTTGGGCATTTCCGGCAAGGTGAGTCGGATGCAACAGCAGGTGAGTGAGTCCCAAGCCAATCAACTGTCGGTGCGGCTGGAATTGCAAGCGGACTGTTTTGCTGGCATCTGGGCCAACCGCGCCCAAGTCGAACGGCAAATTTTAGAATCGGGAGATATTGAAGAAGCCCTAAATGCCGCCAGTCAAATTGGCGATGATCGCCTCCAGGAACAGGCACGGGGCTATGCAACGCCGGACTCTTTCACCCATGGGTCTTCCGCCCAACGGGTGCAGTGGTTTAAGCAAGGTTTTGAAACAGGCGATCTCAATCAGTGCAATACCTTTGCTGCCAACAGCCTGTCCTAGATAGCCAAAACGGTTCTTGAACCATCTGTCAATCCATCAAACATTAAGATAAATTACGAATTCAAAATTCTGTCATAAAAGCTAAAATTCTTTTCTGGCAGGGATTTCGACGCTGTGTCAGTCTTTTTTAAATACCCTCATCGCCTAATTTTCTCATTTACACAACGGTTGCACAAATAGGGTGCTTTAATTCAGGAGTAAGCCAAAAGCCTGGGACAGGTTGTGCCGCATCCTTCCTGGACTTTTTGGGTCGTCACACATTCAAACTGAATGTCTCAGTTTTGAAACAAACCCTTCAATACTCAATTGATTAAATTTAGGAGATTGAATCAATGCTAGACGCATTTACCAAAGTGGTTTCCCAGGCTGACTCTCGGGGTGAGTTAGTCAGTAATTCTCAGATTGATGCACTGATTGCAGCCGTCAAAGAAGGTCCAAAGCGCTATGACGTTGTGAACCGTCTGACCAGCAATGCTTCTACCATCGTGGCTGATGCAGCGCGATCACTATTTGCTGAGCAGCCTCAATTGGTGGCTCCTGGCGGCAACGCATATACCAACCGCCGCCTTTCCGCCTGTGTGCGCGATATGGAAATCATCCTCCGCTACATCACCTATGCCGTGTTCGCCGGAGACTCCAGCGTTCTAGATGATCGCTGTCTGAATGGTCTGCGGGAAACCTACTTGGCTTTGGGCGTTCCTGGTTCTTCCATGGCCACCAGTGTCACCAAGATGAAAGATGCTGCTATTGCCATTGCTAATGATCGCAACAATATCCAACCCGGCGATTGCAGTTCCTTGATGGCTGAATTGGCTGGCTACTTTGATCGCGCCGCAGCATCTGTCGGCTAACGCTGAATCCTGTGCATTCTCAAACTCCGATTCAGTTTGACAAGGACTGATTCCGAGAAACCCTTTCGTAAAATCATCAAAACATTTAGGGAGAGACTTTTCCGATGAAAACACAATTAACGGAAGCAATTTCAGCTGCTGATTCTCAAGGCCGTTTTCTCAGCAACTCCGAGCTGCAAGTTGCCTTCGGTCGCCTTCGTTTGGCTACAGCTGACCTAGAAGCAGCCAAGTCTCTAGGGGCTAAAGCGGCTCAGTTAACTGAGGGCGCTGCCAATGCGGTTTACCAAAAATTTCCCTACACCACCACCATGGTTGGCAACAACTATGCCTCGGATGCACGGGGTAAAGGGAAATGTTCTCGCGACATTGGCTACTACGTGCGCATGATTCAATACTGCTTGATTGCTGGCGGTACAGGCCCTGCCGATGATTTCCTGCTTGCCGGTCTAGCTGAAATGCACAGCACGTTTGAACTCTCCCCCAGTTGGTATGTTGAAGCGCTTAAGTACATCAAAGC
>JBAVRC010000456.1:0-5305 GCA_049694615.1 Thermosynechococcaceae cyanobacterium
GGGTCAATAAAGAGGCGGGATTCAGACCCATGGGATCGAGATCGAAGAGAAAGATATCTGGAACGCCAAACCCATTTAATGCGGCCCAAAGGGTATCGAGAGGCTGAACCGTGCCGATAATCCGAAAGGTCTCGTCGCTTTCCAGCACGGTCTGAAGACCCAATTGAAAAATGGGGTCGCTCCCAATCAACACCAGACGAATGGGAGGGGCAGGGGGATGATCGGATACGCCCACAGACATCGGAAACCTCGTCAGGTACGACGGCATAAAGGGTTGAGGATAGTGTACGGTTAGGGGAGTCATCCCTTCGCGTTAGCCATTACACCGTACTGCCGTGGTTCCTCTTCGTGATGATAACCCCACCCGGATTTTTCCGGTTGTGACCTATGCCATTATTGCCCTCAATATTGCAGCATTTGTCTACGAGCTGAGTTTGGGAGACCGGTTAGAAGCCTTTTTTCGGGTTTGGGCTGTTGTTCCCCGCGATTTGACGGCCTATTGGCTAGGACAACCGACGGGATTACCCTTTCCGGCCTGGATTACATTGATCACCTCGCAGTTTTTGCATGGCGGACTGCTGCACATTGCGGGCAACATGCTCTTTATGTGGATTTTTGGCAACAATGTCGAAGACAAACTGGGTCATTTTCGATTTTTGTTTTTCTACTTGGCTTGCGGGACGTTGGCTGGCTTAACCCAATGGTTTTTTAGCATGTCCTCGGTGGTTCCATCTTTGGGGGCGAGTGGGGCGATCGCCGGGGTGATGGGAGCCTACATTTTACGGTTTCCCCGGGCTGAAATTTTAACCTTAATTCCCTTAGGGTTCTTTATGTGGACGGCCCGGATTCCAGCCTTTTTCTTTCTCGGATTTTGGTTTGTCCAACAAGCCTTCTATGGCGTCGCCAGTTTGAACGTCCCCACCAACGTGGGGATGCAGGGCGGCGGCATTGCCTACTGGGCACACGCGGGCGGATTCGTGTTTGGCGCGCTTCTAGGACCGTTGCTGGGGTTATTTGCAGATCGATCTCAGAAACCGTGGTCATGAGAGAGTCTGGCTTGACGCTGTTGCTGCGATCGTCTTCACTGGTAATGTAAGGAACTTCTGGGCGTCACGAAGCTTCAATACACATAGGTTTATTGAGATGTGTTGTCTGAGTGATCCGGCTATCATGACCCATTTTGCTTCGTCTTGTGTCCCCTCTCATCCGCGTTTATCCCGTTTGCACTGGTGGAGCGTTCTGCTGCTGGCGGGCAGCAGTTGCCTGACGGGTGTTGTTCCCGGCTGGTCCAATTCAACCGCACAGCTCAGTTGGTCTACCACGGCCTTTGCCCAAACAACCGATCAAATTCGCAGCTATGCTGAAGCTGTTTTGGATATTGAACCCTTGCGTCGCCGAGCCTATGGCCAGGTGCGGAAAAAGATGAATGGCAGTGTCCCCGGCGATGTGTGCCGTCAGGGCCAGTTACCGGGGGATGTTAAATCGATTTGCTCAGATTTTTTGGGCGAGTCAGCCGACATTATCCGCCGGAGAAATTTAACCATTAACCAATTCAACGACATCACCCAACGCAGTCAAGCAGACCCTGAGCTCAGAAATAGAATCCAGGAAGAGATGAAACGAAGGCTCAGCAATTAGCGTTCCCCTGGTGGTCGCCCCAGGGTGGTGATGTAGAGGACTGCTTCTTCTGGAGGGATGCCGAGTACATCGTTGACTTGGTTGTCGAAAAAGCCGCCAATGCCACTCACGCCTAAGTTTAAGCGTATAGCGGCTAGGTTCAAACGCTGCCCCAAATGACCCGCATCTAAATGTAAATACCGGTAGACGCGATCGCCAAAGCGGTTGATGGCCAATTGCAGATCGGCGGTATGAAACACGACGGCAGCGGCATCTCGGCCCAGGTCCTGTTGCAAACACAAGTAATGCAACTCCCGGCGAAACTGTTTGAACCGGATCTGACGCAGTTCTTGGGCATGGACGGCATAGTAGTAGCATCCAGCGTCCAGCCCTGTCACATCGGATACGGCCACAAAGGTTTCGATTAAACTCAGATCAAAATAATCGGGGTTTCCATCCAAGCCTTGCTCGACATAATGGGCAGGGCAGTAGGTAAAGTCCAACAGCGAGATCAGTTCAGCCAAGGCGATCGCCTCGCCCGTGTAGCGACGGGTCGATCGCCGTCGATGCAAGGTTTTTTCCAGCCCCTTTCGAGTTTCGTCCCAATCGATGGGCGCACTTTGGGTGGAGACTTTTTGACAAAACGGGAAGTTATATTTGTCGTCCCGCCGGGTGGAATTGGCAACATCGCTATAAACAACATCGGCGGTGCGGATTTGGGTGGCTTGGTGACAATAGGCCAACAGGTCGCCATCGGCAATCGTCGGATAATCGGTTTCGATGCCAGAGGGAATAGCGGTGGGAGTTGCCGGTAAATTTTGGTCTACTTGCAGCAAATCCGCCAGGGCGATCGCGGTTATCGCGCCTTCTTGTTGATCATCCAGGTAGAGCAGTTGATTGAGGGCTTCATCGATAAAGCCGCCGATGAGGTGGGGTCGAAAATCATTGAGAGAAGCTGCCAATTCAACATTGCCGAGTAAATGGCCACTGTCTAAAAAAATTCGTCGATAGGCCCGATCTTCATAGCGCCAAGCCGAGCGCTGAAAAACAGCCGTCACAATCAATGCCAATCGGGTCGCCCGCAAGGCGGGGTGCCAGAGACAGGCCGCTTCCAGGGCAGGCCATACTTGATCGGACCAAAAATGGATCAGGGTGTGGGAATTGACTTGATAGTTATAGAGTCCGGGAGCCAATCCAGAATCTTCACGGGCAATCAAGTACACCTCTGCGGGGTAGAGCCCCCCAGCTGAGGGCGCAGCTCGCATATAGAAGGGTTGCCCCGGATAGGGCACAACGCCCGTAATGCCATAGCTAAAGTACAACAGATGCGACAGTCTACCCAGCAGACTGGGGGAGAGTTCGGGTTGTTCTAAATAGGGCTTCAGGTCCAGCTCGGTGCCCAGTTTGTAGTCTTTATAGGGTTGAGGCTGCTGGGTAAAGTCGAGGCCACGACTCCGCTGGGCAATGGTTTGGGGGTCGTATTTGGTCCGTTCGTGGTAATGCTGCAAAAGGGTGGGTTGCCGCTCTGACATGGTCATCTCTGAGGGTTAATTCATTAATCGTGACATATCTCAGGATCAACGCCCGTCTCAGCCCTTCGCTCAAGGGGTAGCCTTGGCCTGAAGCGCTGAGCAAGTAAAGGATTAACAAATATCACGTTTTGCATTGTTTTGTCGCATTCTGCCTAGATCGATGGTCCATGCAATCGAGGGATTCGTACTGTATGTGTAGACGGGAAATCTTCTTATTTTTGGGAAGACAGAAAAGATAGATAGCAACATGATCATTTGCAAAATGGAGAAAGTAAAATGGCTCGTCATTTGCAAAACTTTACGATTAATTCCATCTTGTTCTCAAGCATTTTATTCGGAGTAGTGCAACAAAGCCTTGCGGCAACTCAAATTGTCAATATTCCAGGGGAAGATCGATTTTCGCCTTACAATTTAGTCATCCACGTGGGAGATGTCGTAAAATGGGTCAATACTGATACGGACAGTCATAAGATTATCAGTGACGATTCATTTACAACAACCGATCACAAGGGTATTGATGTATTAATTAAAGGTACCCTTGCAAATGGTGGAAAGCCTGGAACGTTTAAATTGTTGTTCAAAAAAGCAGGCACGTTTGTTTATTATTGTGGCTTCCATGCAAAGCTAGATGGATCGAGTCAACCCGTCGCACCTGGACCGTTTGGAGGCATCAAAGTTAAGAATAACTTCGGTACGCCCATGACTGGCAATATCACGGTTCTTCCTTAAATCTCACAGCACGTTGAATCGAACGTGTCATTGTTTACCGCGTCCATTCCGATTGCAAAATCATATAATGGACGCGGTATTTCAACTCAGATCATCGATCATGAAATTCAATGCGATCGCGCCTCAAGCTAACATCGTAGCGTTGCAAAAAGTCTTGACCCAATAGCCCCAGTTCCATATCTGGACCAGCGATCGCCACAGGCACCTGCTGGGTCGTCAGTCCGCCAACTGTAACGGCACTTACATAGACAATGGGCATCGTGGTTTCGCCGTTGGCCGTTTGGACCGTTATGTTTTGGACCACATGGGCGGATGTGATCCCCAGTGCAGTGGCCATGGATCGGGTGATCACTGTCAAGCTGGCTCCAGAGTCCACCAACATTTCAAAGGTCCGCCGTTGGTTAAAAGCAACATCCACCACCGGAACGCCATGTTCGCGGCGTTTAATGGGTACTAATCCCAAGGAAGCAGGCTGAATTCGTGTTTGAATCGGGCTAGAAGAACGGTTATGGGAAAGCTGTTCCAGTTGTGATCGATAGCCTTGGAGCTGACTGGCTTGTTGGGGGACTAAGGGAATCAGCAAATCGACAATTTGGATGGCTTGAGACCAATTATTCTGGGCCACCGCAGCCTGAAGTTGTTGCTCTAGGGTCGATACAGTTGTGTTGCCCCAAACAGGCAAGGGGGCACTAATGCAAGTGACGCCAATCCAGATCAGACTGCATCCTCCCATCCAGATCTGTTTTAGCTTCGCGATCGCCCTATCTACCTTCATTTTTATCTATCGCCCTTCAGCGGAAATATGTCCGATGCCCTGATCCCTTTCAGGGTACCCAATTTAGAAGACGATAGAATGGGCTGCGCATCGCGATCGCGGCATTGCCCAAACTTACGGGTCCTGAAATGCCATGAATCCCTTTTTCGTTAGAATTCGCTTGCCGATTGGCCTGCTGTTGGCGGTTTTATGTTGGAGTTGCAGCCTCTGGTCCCCCTTAGCACCTGCCAACGAATCGATTCACCTGCTGTTGGGCAATCCCAGTCACGCCGCCCGTCTGGATTCACAGCGCTACAAACTGTTTCTGAGACCGCAGTATGCACTGTTGTACGATCGCACAGCCCATTATGCGGCTTGGGCCAGTTGGCAACTCAATGCCGATTGGCTGGGTCACCGAGATCGCCCCGCCTTTACCCCGGACCCGGATTTGCCCATGGGTTGGGGACCAGTTACACCCCATGACTACACCAACAGCGGCTTTGATCGCGGCCATCTGGTGCCGGCTGCGGATCGCAACAAAACCCCAGCGGATTTAGCGGCGGTGTTTTATATGACCAACATTGTGCCCCAAGCCCCCGACAACAATCGCGGTCCTTGGGAAGCCCTTGAAAGCGACTGTCGGGATTGGGTCCGTGCCGGGCAGGAACTATAT